>CAZHQQ010000044.1:0-4615 GCA_964534925.1 uncultured Candidatus Saccharibacteria bacterium
AGAGAAGGTTATTCAGGAGACCAGAGGATGGCTTGAAAAAAAAGGAGAAACCATAAGCCAAAGAATAAAAGAAGAAGCTCACGATTATAGATATTTTCCAGAGCCTGACCTTCCACTTCTCCAATTCAAAAAGGAAGAAATTGACCTTATCTCTTCTAGTATCCCAGAGCTTCCCAATCAAAAAAGAGAAAGATTTAAAAAACAGTATGAATTAGGAGAAGAAGAAATTGAGAGTTTTGTTTTAAACAGAGAACTTTCTTTCTTTTTTGAAAAAGTTATTTCTGAACTCGGGAATTGGATTAAAAGTTCCAATAAGAAGGATCTTACAAAAAAAGATTTAATAAAAACCTACAAGATTGCTTCTAATTATATTATTACCGATATTAGGGGGTTATTAAATTCAACAGACAAAGAAGAAAGAACTTCTGGTATTCCAATAACTCCTGAAAATTTTGCCGAGTTTGTTAATTTAATATTTAAAGGTGAGATCTCAAGTAAAATTGCTAAAATTGTTTTGAAGGAAATGTTTCTCACTAAAGCTGATCCTTCAAACATTATCAAAGAAAAAGGGTTAACCCAAATTAACGATGAATCTGAAATCGAAGAAATTGCTAAAAAAGTAATTTCAAAAAATCAGAAGGCAGTTGAGGACTTTAAAAAAGGCAAAACAAATGCCCTTCAGTTTTTGATAGGGCAGTTAATGGCTGAAACAAAAGGGAGAACTAATCCCGAGACAGCAGATAAAATTTTAAATAAATTAATAAATAGTTAATTTTTCAAAAGAAATTTTTTCACTCCTTTCTCTGCTTCTTTATAATTTTTGACCCATTTAATCTTGTCATCTTTATTAAGCCAATTTATCTGATTTTTAGCCAATCTTTCGCTTGATTGTTGAATTTTCTCTATCATCTCTTCTTTTGAGATTTTTTTTTGCAAAAATTTCGAAACCCATTTGTATTCAAGACCAAACTCTTCAAGTCTTTTAAAGGAGAGGCCCTCCTTATGGAGGTCTTTGACCTCTTTCACCATTCCCTTTTTTAATCTTTTTAAAATCCTTTTTCTTATCATTTTTTTAATTTCTTCTTTTTTCTTTTTGACCCCAATTTTCAATAGAGGATAGGGAATAGGATTTTCTTTAATTGGCTGGATAACTTTTTTTGTTTTTAAGCAGATTTCGATTGCTCTCACAAGCCTTCTTCTGTTATTTTTATCAATATTTAGAGCTCTATTTTTGTCTAATTTACATAATCTTTTAAAAAGTTTCTCTGTTGTTTCTTTTTCAAGCTTTCTTCTAAGAAGCCAATCAGGTTTTACATTGGGAATGCTGATATTATTCAATAATACTTTCATATAAAAGATTGTTCCGCCACAGAAAATAACTACTCTTTTTTTTCTAAAAACTTGATTCATTAATTTTAGAGCAAGTTTTTTATACTGGACTACTGTGAATTTTCTTTTTGGAGAAGCAATACTTAAAAGATGGTGAGGGATTTCTTTCATTTCATTTTTTGTTATTTTCCCCGATCCTATATCCATTCCTTTATATACTTGCCTTGAATCAACTGAAATTATTTCAGCACCTTCAAAACCCGCCAATTTATTTTTGGTAATTTTTTTAGCTATCTCTACTGCCATGTCTGATTTACCAGAAGAAGTGGGTCCTAAAATAGCAATTATTTTATTTTCCATTTTTAATAATTTTTCCTTCTAATCCCCATGGAAGAGGTTTAGTAATTTTCACTTTGACAAATTTCCCCTTAAAGTTTTGCTCTGATTTGAATTTAACAGTTCTGTAGTGTCTGTCTTTGCCGATAGAAAAACCTCTTCTATATTTATCTACTAGAACTTTCAAGTTTTTATCAACGTATTCTCTGTTATTTTTTAAAGATATTTTTTCTAGAGCTTCTGTCAAAATCTTCTCTCTCTTCTTCTTTTCTTTTTCTAAAACATCATCTTTCATTTTTTCTGCTGTTGTGTTTTTTCTTTTAGAGTAACGAGAAATATATGCCATTCCAAATTTTATTTCTTTAAGAATTTTTAAAGTATTTTCAAAGTTCTTTTCACTTTCACTAGGAAATCCAACAATAATATCTGTTGAAAGAAAAATGTCTGGGATCGCCTTTCTTATTTTTTTTACTAATTTTTTATATTTTTCTATAGTGTAAGGCCTATTCATTTTTTTAAGGATTTCATTATCCCCAGATTGCATCGGAAGATTTAGATATTCTGTGATTTTTTCACATTCTTTCATTGTTTTTATTAAATCGTCTGAAAAATATTTAGGATGAGGAGAGGTAAATCTTATCCAAAAGTTTCCTTTAATTTCATTTACTTTTCTCAAAATTTCTGGAAATTTAACTCCTTCAGAACTATAACTATTGACATTTTGTCCTAAAAGCCAAATTTCTTTTGTTCCGTTTTTCACAGCATTTTTTACTTCTTTTAATATGTCTTGTGGTTCTCTGCTCACTTCTTTTCCTCTAGTGTAAGGGACAACGCAGTAACTGCAAAAGTTATTACATCCTGAAGATATTGGGATAAGAGCTGAAAAATTATTTTCCCTCAGGGGTTCTATTTTAAAATAAGAAATGTCTGGTTCGCTTTCTAATGGATTAGGATAATAAATCCTTTTTCCCTTTTTTAAAAAACTTTCCCAACGAGAAAGGCTTCTGATTGAGAAAATACAATTAAATGATTTCCTGAATATCCTAATATCTTTTCTAAGCATGCACCCCGTCAAAATACTTTTAGAGGATTTTAATCTTTTTATTTTTTCTGCTTTTCCGACAACTCTATTTACGGCTGATTGTCTGATTGAGCACATATTGATTATTATTAAATCAGCCTCATTCATTATTGAAGTTTTTTTGTATCCCATTTTTTCTATTTCTTTTGAGATTCTCTCACTGTCACTTATATTTAATTGGCACCCGAAGGTTTCAATATAGTATTTCATTTTTAAAAGATAAAAGTGCCTTAGGTTTTATGTGAAACCCTAAAGCACTTTTTATTCTTCTACTGACATTTTTTCTTTTTTCCTTTATTTTTTTCCTTTATCATTTTTATTATCTCCCTTGATTACCCCTAGATAACTTTTTATTTTCCAAATATCCTCTGAGTATTTTTTTTGTATATCTTCAATAAATTCCCCGAAAACGCTCTTGAAAAATATCTCGTTATTTTTTTCCTTTCTTTCTTTTTGCTTCTTAGAATTTTTCTTATTGTTAGTGTCTACGAATGCATGGAACGATATTTTGTCGTTTTGATTGTCAAGCATTCTTAAATATTCTTTTTGGATTTGTTTAATCGGGGAATCTCTGTGAAGTAATTTTTGATCAAATTTCTTTTCTCTACATACTTGATCTATCCATTGCAGAATTCTATTATTTGTATCCAACTAATTTCACCTTCCTTTCTTTAAAGGAACTATCAGTAGAAGTTTTTTAAACGAACTTTGATATTTTTTATTAACCTTTAATGAATTCCTTCTTTTTTTTCATTAAGGAACCCTCTAAGGTTGTCAAAAAATTCTACAAATATTTGAAATGGCATGTCTATTAAAGAATTAAAGAAAATCGCAATTACATTATATTTTTTCCATTTTATTGAAAGCCATTTTCCTACTCTTAGTAAGGGGAGAGAAAGGAGGTCTAATAAAAATCCTATAAAAGTTCCTTTCTCGGGAGTGATTTCCAATTCTTTAGCTCTTCCTCTTATCTTTACTCCTGTAAAGGCAATAAGAGAAATAAATATTACAAATATAACATATGAAAGGATCGGGAAGTTTACATTATGAAGTCCCCAAATTATCACACCGAAAGAAAAGAGAAAAGTTATAAGATAAAATATTGAAATTGCCATTTTTAAGATAAGTCCTCTTTTCTTTGGTATTTTAATATTACCATATACCACTTCTCTGTCAGTTTTGTAAACTATTTTCATTGTTTCTAATATTACATGTCTCAAATTATCTTTTTTTGGAGGTTTTATAGATATCACCAAGAAAAGCATTAGAAATGTTGGGCCTAAAATATCTACTCCTATAGCAAAGAAGTTAAATCCGCCTGTAAAGTACTTAGTGAAAGGTATTTCAATGACGAGAAGAGATAAAATGTTTGTGATAAATATCGAGACCGTAGAGTAAAATGCTGCTCTGCCTAATTTTGATTTCAATGTTTTTACTTTCTTCTGATATGCTTTCTCTATTAGTGTTTCTAATTTTTTTGGGTCAGATATCTTTTCTTCAATATCTGGCAAATTTTCTGAGATTATATCATCTAAAATTAAGAAAGGAGTATCAAATCTTTCACATACTTTATAAAATTTTTCTGAAAGAGGATGACGAAAAGCTTTTTCTATTTTTTTTCTGATTAGATAAATTTTTTCTGATATTTCTTCTAATTTTTTTTGAGAAAGATTATCCCAATCTAAATACCATTTTTTTATAAGATTATAACTTATTAAAGGAGAGTCAAGATTAAAAAGTGATTGTTGGGTTGCGATATATATCTGAGTTTTTATTTCCTTATCTTCCATTTTAATATCTTTACTCAAGGTAATTCTTTCTTTAATAAGAGAAGACATATAATTTATGAGGGCTTTCTCTTTTGAGGGA
>CAZHQQ010000045.1:0-2937 GCA_964534925.1 uncultured Candidatus Saccharibacteria bacterium
ATTTGAGGAATCTTTTTCATCCTTTTTGTCTCTTGAAATTTTAACCAAACTAATCCTATATTTACGATCCGCTATTGCCGGGCATAATCCAATCTTCAAAGATTTTTCTTATTTTCTTATTCTCTAGCTTTTTAAAAAGATAATCAAACATATTTTTATGAAGCTTACATCTCTCATTATTACTAAGAGAGATAAAAATATCACCGTAAAGAGCGTAATTTAAAACCGGGCAGACTCCGCAATAAGGCTTGTAGACACAGTTGTCACAAGGGAGGTTATCAAGTAGAGAAGCTGTACAGACTGATTTTACCGTTTCATGACTGAGTATGTCCTGATAGCTGTCTTTATTTACATTGCCGATTACAAAAGTATCGTCCCCTATCATTCTCCCTTCGTCACAAGTATAAACCTTGCCGTCATAATTATAGAGCATCTGCCCTAAAGCAGCGCCGCACGGTGACATCAAATCAAGAAAATGAGGATCCCTGTCCGACAAAATCTTTTGGAGCATTATTCCGGAACCTCTTTCAAAAAAGAACTTTCCTTTCAAGTTTAAATCAATAATATAGTCCATGGCTTTTTTCCAGAACTTAATAAACTCTTCAACAGAATATCCTGTTTTATCTCTCATTTTCCCAGAAAGTCCCAAAAAGCTTAAGGGCCTTAAGTGAATTCTCCGAAATCCTAACTTCATATATTCATCAACAATTTCTTTAGGGTATCTCAAAGAGAACCTTGAAACAGTAAGCAATGCAGAAACCTTATATAAGGTTGGATCTTTTTCCTGTTTTTTAGTAATTTTTTTAATCCATTTAGTTGTCTCCTTATAACTGTTTTTCCCGGGACAAGGCCTGTTCTTGTTATGAAGCTTCTCTGGACCATCAAGGGAAGTACACAAGCCAACTTTATTCTTCGTTAAAAATTTATACTTCTCTTCTGTCATCAAGCTAAAATTAGAGACTAAACTCATCATTAATTTCTTTCCGATTTTCTCATTCCTTTTCCTCGCATATTCAACAATAAATTTTACTACCGGCCAGTTGACAAGGGGCTCTCCTCCTTGAAACTCAATAGTTATTACAGGACTGGGAGCACAGAATATTGTATCAACTACTTTTTTAGCAGTCTTCTTATCCATGTCATATCCCTTTTCCTTAATTCCTCTAGAGCTTGCCTGGCAGTAAATACATTTGTAATTGCATCTTAAGGTAACAACTACAATATGAAGCGACGGCCCCTGCCCAATAAAAGAATTTCTCTTTCTATATATCTCTGTTAAATTTTCAACATCTAAAGCATCTTTGATAAACTCATTTTGTTCCAATTCATAATAAGTCTCACTTTTTTTATCTAATTTTCCCTCCATGAACTGTTTAAAAGTTTTTGGGGGAAGTAAAGAATAACGGCCGATATCGTTAGTAATTAAATAATTTTTGCCAAGTTTCTTGAATCGGCAAAAAGCAACCTTTTTAGAATTAAATTTTATTTTTTTTGTTTTTTTATCCATTTTTAACTTCACTTAAAATATAATTGCAAAATTCGTCTTCAATAACATCTTCTATGTCTTCGTCTATATTCTTTATTGTAATTTTAATCTTGCTTCCGACATCTTTGACGCTAAAACCAGCCAGCTCTTTGTATGCTTTAGTAGCTCTTTTTACAGCCTCTAGATTATAGAAATTTTTATTAAGCTCAATTGTTTTAGTCATATCCCTCTATTTACCCTTATTATATTTTTCTTCCCAAGGAACAGCAATTCCCAAATCGTCTTTCTGCCAGTCTTCGTCTTTTTCTTCCGTTCCTTCTATCTCCGGAGACATAGTAGGAAACAAAGCTTTCCCTACCACATATTCCCTGATCTTTTTGTTGCTTTCGGAAATCTTATACCTTAAGCCATAATTCAAAAGTTCATTTAGGAATTCATCTCTTAATTTTCCCAATTGCTTTTCAGTTAATTCTTTTTTGCCTTTTAAAATAACTAAAATCTCTTTTTTAGGATTCCCATCTAAACGCAGATACGCTCTGTCTAAAAAAACATAAGCTGCTCCATAAACAGCTTCCAGAGGATAAAGCCTGGAATCGGCCGTAACAATAATTTGATTTTTTGTTTTATCAATTTTTATTTTTTTCATATATCTTATATATTAACTCTCTATTTTTTATTTGCAACATCTCATATATCCTGACGGCTTTGCACCCGTGCTGACCTTGGGAACATAGTAACCGGGTGGACAAAGAGTATCTCCGTTACCGCCATATTGTATTAAAATGCATTCCCCTAAAGATCCTTTCAGTATATTAGAAGAAAACATGCGTCCTGTTTTTGTAAAATAAAAGAAACACCCGCTCAAAATAATGGCTAATAGAATAAACAAAAAAATCCTTTTTTTAAACTTCTTTAAAAAAATTTGTACTGACATGTTAAAAAGGATTACCTACTAGGCAACACATCATATATCCGGTAGGTCCGGAAGCTACAGCGTCCCAAGTATAGTAACCTACGGGACACTTTTCTTCAGGCGGAATATCATTAAAATAGACAATTCTGCAAGTATTCTCTACTGCCGTATCAACATAATTCTTTGTTGTCGCATGGGGATCATCTATCGGAGTAGCCACTATCAAAGTCTTTGTGAATCTTCCCGTGCCTCGGACATCCAGTTTATAGTCTGGGGAAGTTGTCCCAATACTAACCGTACTTGCTCCCGGAAAAGCGTAAACTCCTTCTTCAGCAAAGACTCCAGATCCAATTTCAGCTACCGAATGACCAGGATTTGGAGCTCCCGGACTTGCTTCTGAAAACATTACAAACTGAAATATGGAAATAATAAGTGCAAGCACTATCACGCTGGACAAGCCAAAAAAGTATGATTTACCCGTATTTATTGATTTGAAAATTTTCATATTATCTACTATCTTTTGCTCTGAGCCCTTTTA
>CAZHQQ010000045.1:3037-4587 GCA_964534925.1 uncultured Candidatus Saccharibacteria bacterium
TCATCGTTCCTACCTCTCCTCTTGAGGCGTGACCAGGTAAATCGCAGAAATATTCATATTCTCCTGCAGAACTTGGAGCATAAAAAGTAATTACCCTCGTTTCGTTAGGAGCTACTCCAACGGCTGCGTCTGCCAAGCTTTCGTCTCTAAATTTAAAGACGTGAGTCCATTTATCTCCACTCGTTATAGAAATCATTACTTTTTCACCTCTACTTACATCAAAAGTTGAAGGACTAATTCCTTCAGCAGTCATGGTAATTTTAAGAGCTTCTGTGGGAACATCGCTTATTTCCATAGGAGCTGATTCTTCTGGTTCTTCAGGTGCTTGCCATGATGGAGTTTCTGGTTCTGCTGGTTCTCCTTCTTCGCCACCAGGACCCATTGGTTCACCTGTTTCACCTGCTGGCTCTCCACCAGGTGTACCTTCGGGATTTACAGGAGTCTCCGGAGCAGGATTTATAACAAGGTAAGTACCTACACCAATAATAACAACTGCAATAACTATAGCCCAAATAATATTCTCTTTTTTCATACTAATTTAATTTAAACTATCTTTTAATTTTAAGACAGTTAATTTTTTGACACTCGACCTTTTCATATTTTAACAAATTTAGAAATTAATTACTACTTACACTTACAATAACCTTGAGATATTCATATATATTTTTATTATACCACTCTATACTCTATACTCTATACTCTATATTAATTCTATTTAACTATCATCTCCCCTATTTCTCCTCTCGCAGCATGGAGAAAAGGGGTCAGGTACCTTTTCTCGGTCTCCCTCTTGGTTTTAGCGTTGACAAAAGACCAGACTCTTTTGCCGTTTTATCCACCCAATCTTCTCTCCCATATGGTCGTCCCCTCTGAAGAGCATGTCTAATCTTTTTCAAATCTCTTTCTTCGTTTATTAAAGGAGTGTTCACCCATTCTATATATGAATTAGGTCTTTCAACTGGCCAAGGTGATAATAACGATTTTTGCTGCTCCGTCCCATGTTCTCGTGTCCATAGGCTTGACCATTCCCAACCTTCTGCTTTTTGAACCAATTTAGCTCTTAGGGGATTCCTTTCTACATAGCGGCAAAGCAACAAAAAATGACTATCTTTTTCTACTGGAAAAGACTTATATCTTCCTTGATAAACATGCCCACACCCTACTGTCTGATGATAAGTATGCCATCTTTGAGTATGGGTATGCGTTATCCAACGCATAAAATTCGGAAGATCTTTTCCTTCTTTGGGACATAAAACAAAATGCCAATGATTTGGCATAATGCAAAATGAAAAAATCTGTATTGAGTACTTTTTTTTAGCCTCAAAAAGAATCTTACCAATTACTTTATAATCTTCCTCTCTTTGAAATATTGTTTCTCTGCCATTGGCACGGTTTAGAATATGATACACCATACCACCAATAGGAGATCGTAAAATTCTTACCATGCCTTAATTATATCATGAATTTCCAGAAAAGGTACCTGACCCCTTTTCTCCCTTGAACATCCAGCTTATATCCTGGACCCGTTGTCCCAATACCAACATTACTTG
>CAZHQQ010000046.1:0-2181 GCA_964534925.1 uncultured Candidatus Saccharibacteria bacterium
TCTACTAAATAATCTGCTATGATTGGTATTTCTTTATTAACAAGGGGAAGAATTGCTTTTTTGCCAACTAATTTCTTATATCTTTCGTCTTTAGGGTTTACTGCTATTGCTGTATCTCCCAACATTGTTTCGGGTCTTGTTGTTGCTACAGTTATGGTCTCTGACTGTCCAGAAATTAAATACTTAATGTACCATAATTTTCCTTCTTCCTCTTTATGATTAACCTCAAGGTCTGAAAGAGAAGTTTGGCATCTTGGACACCAGTTTATCACTCTTTTTCCTTTGTATATCAATCCTTTTTTATAGTAATAAGAGAAGGCTGTCTTAACAGCTTTGGCATAATCTTTGTCCATTGTAAATTTTGTTCTTGACCAATCCAAAGAAGAACCCAATCTTTTAAATTGATTTAATATTATATTTCCATATTTTTCTTTCCATTCCCAAACTTCTTTTGCGAAATCTTTTCGTCCTAGGTCAAATCTTGTTTTCCCTTCTTTTTTTAATTTCTTTTCGACAACATTTTGAGTAGCAATACCCGCATGATCTGTTCCAGGAAGCCAGAGAGTTTTGAACCCTTTCATTCTTTTCCATCTTATCAATGAGTCTTGGACTATTAAATTTAATGCATGACCCATATGAAGTTCTCCTGTGACATTTGGGGGAGGAACAACAATTGAATAAGGTTTTTTATGACGCTCGGGAAGATTATCAGGATTAAAAAAACCGCTTTTTGTCCAAAGCTTATAAATTTTTTCTTCTGATTCTTTCGGATCGTATGCTTTAGGAGATTTCATATGTTTATCGTCTATATTATATACTTTAAATATTAAATTCCAAAAGTCAAAAACTAATCTTTTCCTATTCTTAAATTTGATTCTGCTTTTAGTTCCTCGATATCCTCGGTGTCTTTTAAATGATGAAGGGCAGTTATTGCGGTCATTACTGCATTATCAGTGCAATATTCTTTTTCTGGCACATAGCATTTTATACCTTCAATTTTTTCTTCCATCTTTTTTTTGAATTGCTGTCTTAATTCTTTATTTGAAGCAACGCCTCCGCCAAGAATAATACTTTTTACTTTATAATTCTTTGCAGCCCTAATAGTTTTTTTCAGAAGAACGTCAATTATTGATTGCTGGATTTCAAAACACATTGCCTGGATGTATTTTTTAGTTTTTTTACTTTTTGGTGTTTTTTTAAATTTATAAAGTACGGCTGTTTTCAGACCAGAGAAGCTGAAATCATAATTTTTCTGATTTATCATCGGTCGCGGTAGTTTGATTTCTTCAATTTGGGTATTAGTTGTTGAAATTTGGTTTTTCCATTGCTCGGCAAGATGAGCAATAGCTGGTCCTCCGGGATAATCTAACCCTAAGATCCTTGCTGTTTTATCGAAGCATTCTCCTGCCGCATCATCTCTTGTCTCGCCGATTATTTTGTATTCTCCTATATTTTTTATCAACACAAGTTGGGTATGTCCTCCAGAAATAACAAGGGAAAGAGCCGGGAATTCTATCTTTTTTATTTTTCCCTTTTCAGGAATAAGACTTACTAAGATATGTGATTCTATATGATCAACTGGTATTATTGGGATATCCCAGCATTTACTGAGAGTTTTTGCAAAATTGATTCCTACCCAAAGACATGGTTCAAGGCCGGGACCTTTTGTAACAGCTATTATGTCAATCTCTGGTTTTTTGATTTTTTTAAGTAAATCAGAAATTTCCTTTAGATTTTTTTTGAAAATCTTTGAAGATTTTTCCAAAAGACCTGAACTTTCCAAGACCTCTTTTAGCACAGTAGGTAAATTCTTTTGATGTTCTCTTTTTGCTAGGGTAGGGTATATACCTCCCCATTTTCTATGTATTTCTATTTGAGAAGAAACTTTTTCTGATAAAATTTTAAACTTTTTTTCCTTTCCAGAAAAAGACCCTTCAGTTATACTCAAGCAGGTGTCATCGCAACTTGTTTCGATTGAAAGTATCTTCATAATTTTCTTTATCCTATCCGATATCTTGCATTTTTTCAATTTTTAAATTAGAATGCACCTGATTGGCCCTATCGTCTAGTGGTTAGGACATCGGGTTTTCATCCCGAAAACCGGGGTTCGATTCCCCGTAGGGCCACAGGATTTACAATGACCAATGACCAATGACCAATGACCAATAGCTAGATACAGAA
>CAZHQQ010000046.1:2281-4569 GCA_964534925.1 uncultured Candidatus Saccharibacteria bacterium
ACAGAATACAGAATACAGAATACAGAATACAGAATACTAATCACTTCTACCAGGGTTTGACCCTGGCTTTATTTAAATAACAGGAATAGTTCTCTGTTATTTTTTATTTATCCTAAATGTATTTTTTCTTCAATTTTTTCAACCTCTTTTCTCAAAAGAGGGAAATTTCTTAAATAAGGATCTTTTTCTAATATCTCCTTAGCTTCAGTTCTAGTTTTTTCTATCGTATGTATGTCTTTCAGAGATTCCATAGCGAGATCGGAGATGCCCCATTGTCTCACTCCCATAAAATCACCTGGTCCTCTTATCTCAAGATCTTTTTCTGATAATTCAAAACCATTTTCACAATCAATTAAAGCTTTTAATCTTTGTCTGGTTTTTTGTGAAGGGGAATCTGTCAGAAGGAAACAGTATGATTGTTTTCTTGACCTTCCTACTCTTCCTCTAAATTGATGAAGTTGAGCAAGGCCAAATCTATCTGCTCCTTCTATCATCATTATGGTGGCTGAGGGGATATCTATTCCTACTTCAATTACTGATGTTGAAACCAAAATATCTGTTTTTTTGTTTTTAAATCTTCTCATAATTCTCTCCTTTTCTTTTGTCGCTATTTTTCCATGAAGCATATCAACGTTTAAGTCTTTAAAAATATCTTCTGATAATTTTTTATATTCTTCCTCTACTGTCTTGACTTCGTTCCATGTTGAATTTTCTTTATTTTCTTTTTTCTCGATTCTTGGACAAATAACAAATGCTTGTCTTCCTTTTTTGACTTCTTTTCTAATCAAACTATAAGCTTTCTTTCTTTCTTCGGGGAGAAAAACTTTTGTTATTATCTTCTTTCTTCCTTTAGGAAGCTCATCAATTAAAGAGAGGTCAAGATCTCCATAAATTGTTAGGGCTAATGTTCTGGGGATTGGAGTAGCTGTCATTGATAAAACATGGGGAATAATTTTTTCTCCATTGCCCTTAACAAGTTTTGCTCTTTGTTTAACTCCAAATCTATGTTGTTCGTCAACTACTACTAGGGCTAATTTTTCGAACTTTACTTTATCTTGGATCAAGGCATGTGTTCCTATAAGTAGATCTATTTCGCCTTCTTTTACTTTTTCTAAAAGTTTTTTTCTAGATATTTCTATTGAATCATTTTTCAATTTTCTTGAGAAAAACTTATCTTCTTTTCCTGTCAGAAGTCCTACATTTAATTTAAAATCTTTTATTAAATCCCAGACAGTTTTAAAATGTTGTTTTGCTAATATTTCTGTTGGAGCCATAAACGCTGCCTGATATTTGTTCTTTATAACATTCAGAATAGCAATAGTTGCGACTACTGTTTTTCCAGAACCAACATCTCCTTCAAGAAGTCTGTTCATAGGTTTTGTCTTTTCGAGATCTTTCAATATCTGCCAAGCTGATTTTTTTTGGGAATCAGTTAACTTAAAAGATAGGGAACCAGTAAGTTTTTGAAGTTTCTTTAATTTTAAGGGGATTGGGAAAGCATTCATGCTTTCTACCTTCATTTTTTGCCTTAAAACAGAAAGCTCTATTAGAAATAGATTTTGAAAAGAAAATCTTTGTTTTGCTCTCCTTGCTGATTCTTTTGATTCTGGAAAATGAATCTGCTCTATTGCTTTTGAAATAGGGAGGAGGTTGTATTTTTTTATCAAATTTTGAGGCAGAAGCTCCTCTATTGAATTTTTAACTTGGGGGAGAATGGGTTTAATAATAAACCTAAGCCATCTCGAAGAAAGACCTTGAGTTTCTGGATAGACAGGAATAAGTTTTCCTGTATGGGTTAGCTCTTTTCCTTCTCTTATTTTTTCATAAGCGGGACTGCTCAAGTAAATTCCATTTTTTCCGATGACGACTTTTCCGGCTAAGGAAACTTCGTCTCCGGGTTCCAAGTTTTTTATTAAATAAGGTTGGTTGAACCATGCTACTTTGAATGCTCCTGTTTTGTCTTCAATTATAGCGTTAGTGATGACCATTTTTCTTTTCCAAGTCTGAGTGTTTTCTATTGATAGTAATTTTCCCTTGATAGAACAAAATTGATTTATCTTAATGGCGGAGATATTAATTACATTTGAAAAATCCTCATATCGATGAGGAAAATAATATACGAGATCTTTGATATTTTTAATCCCTATTTTTTTCAATCTTTTTTGATAAACTTTGCCGATATAGGGGATATTTTCAATCGGTGTTAAAAGGTTCATGATAAATAACTATCCGCCAGCTGGCGGAACTAATTAACTTATCCGCCGGCTGCCGACCGAAATCATTAACCA
>CAZHQQ010000047.1:0-4398 GCA_964534925.1 uncultured Candidatus Saccharibacteria bacterium
TTGCCTCTGTAAGTGTCTATATTCTCATTCTCTTTTCTCTTATGTTTAAATGTTAAGATGTTTAAATGTTTAAATGAACTTGTTGATTATATGAATATTCATTTTATTGGTATCGGTGGAATCGGAGTATCTGCTTTAGCTCAATATTATATAGAAAAGGGACACAAAGTTAGTGGTTCTGATTTAAACTTGTCTGGGAATACGGAATTATTAGAAAAGAAAGGAGCTAAAATTTACATCGGGGAGCACAAAGCTGAAAATCTAACTAAAGATATTAATCTTGTTATATATAGTCCAGCTGTTCAGTCTGGTAATGTAGAGTTGGAAAAAGCACGTAAAGCAGGACAAGGAACATCAAGCGTTGAAAGTAAAATACAAATAATGAGTTATCCCGAAGCTCTAGGAACTTTAACTAGAAAATATTTTACGATTGCTGTTTCAGGAACTCACGGGAAGAGCACGACAGCTTCAATGGTTGCGAACGTTTTAATTAAAGCGGGATTTGACCCTACGGTTATTATCGGTACCAAATTAAAAGAATTTGGAAATTCAAATTATAGAGCGGGGGATAGTAAGTATTTGATTATTGAGGCAGATGAACATTTTGCTTCTTTCCTAAATTATAATCCTGATATTTTAATTTTAACTAATATTGAAAAAGATCATCTTGATTACTATAAAAATTTAGATAATATTTTAGAATCTTTTAGAAAATATTTATCTCTCATAAAAGAAGGGGGAGTATTGATTTTGAATAAGGATGACAAAAATATTCCTAAACTTGGAGTTGAAAAAATATCTTCTCAAAAATTCAAGGTTTTGGAATATTCTTTAAGGCAAGAAGAAAATGAAAGAATGAAAAAGACTTTAAAAATTCCCGGGGACCATAATGTTTCTAATGCGCTTGCTGTTTTGACGCTTTCTAGAGAATTAAAAATATCGGACGAAGTTACTTTCGAAACTCTTTCAAATTACAAAGGGTCATGGAGACGTTTTGAGATTAGAAAATCATCAGTTTCTGGAATTGATTTTTTGATTGTTAGCGATTATGGTCATCATCCTACGGAAGTTTTAGCAACTCTTCGGGCAACGAGGGAAAAATGGCCAGAAAAGAAAATTCATTTTATTTTTCAACCTCATCAATATCAAAGAACTTTTTATCTCTTTAACGATTTTATAAATTCTTTTAAAAAATGCTTAGAGGAAAAACTGTTTGATATTGCAATTATCGCGGATATTTTTGATGTAGCCGGCAGGGAATCTGACGATATAAGAAAAAAAATAAATTCTAAGAAATTAGTTGAAGAAATTAATGATAATTATGTTCTTTACCTCAAAAAAGAAGAAATATTGAGATATTTAAAAAATAATATAGGAGAGGGTGACGTAGTCATAATTATGGGGGCTGGGGATATTTATAAATTAGGTGATCAGTTTTATATAGAGGAAGGTTGACAACTTTTTAAAACGAGAGGAAAATAGGCTAATAGAAAGCAAAGTCGAGGTTTAAAAATACAATTACCTTATTTTATTATGAATTCTACTGTAATTTGGGTAATATTTGCGATAGCGGTGATATCTTTGGTGGTATATTTTTTAATGAACAAGAAGGAGAAAAAGGAATCATCTCTTCCTCCGTCTGAAAATCCGTCCAATGAAATTCCTGAAGATGAGAATCCGCCCAGCGAAGACTCTTCGTCAATACCTCCCTTTGAATAATAGAACCTGTTTTAGGGTCTTTTTTTCTTGGGTTTAAGTAATGATTCAGAAGATGTCTGCTTTTTTGTTTTGTAATTTTAAGCTTCGTTTTAATAATAAATTTTTAGTCTTAATAAAATATAAAAATGAATAAATTTCTAAAAATGTTTTTTTTAATATTAATAGTAATAATCGTATTGCTTTTTTGTTTCTTTTTTATTGGGAAAGCAAAACCTGCGGAAAATATTAAATGGGGAGTTGTTTTTTCCCAGAAACATTCAAAGTTTTTAGGATTAGATTGGAAGGAAAATTATTTAGCTATCCTTGATGATTTAAAAGTAAGACACCTTAAGCTTATTGTTTATTGGGATTTAGTTGAGAAAGAAGAAGGTTCTTATGATTTTGAAGATATTGATTGGCAAATTAAAGAAGCTGAGAGCAGAGGAGCGGAAGTTCTTCTTGTCTTTGGTAGAAGAGTCCCCAGGTGGCCTGAATGTCATTTCCCTGATTGGGCAAAAGAAATGCCAGAAAAAGAAAGGAAAGAAAAACTTTTAAAACTAATAGAAAAAATAGTTTTAAGATATAGAGATAACGAAGCAATTACCTCGTGGCAGGTTGAAAATGAACCTTTTTTTCCTTTTGGCCATTGTCCTCCTCCTGATGAAGAATTATTGAAAAAAGAGATAGAATTAGTAAAATCCTTGGATAATAAAAAGAGACAGATCATTTTAACAGAAAGTGGTGAATTTTCTCCATGGACTAAGGCTGCTAAATTAGGAGATATAGTGGGACATACTCTTTATAGAAAAGTTTGGTTTGAACAATTTAATAGGTACTTTTCTTATCCTCTCCCTCCTGTTTTTTACCATAGAAAGGCATGGCTAATTGATAAAATGTTTTCAAAAAAAGTAATATGCGTTGAACTTCAAGCTGAACCGTGGGGACAAGTTTTACTTTATGATTTATCTCCCGAAGAGCAGGAGAAAACGATGAATTTAAAAAGATTTAAAGATGTTATTGAATTTGCTCGAAATACTGGAGAAGATACTTTTTATCTTTGGGGAAGTGAATGGTGGTATTGGATGAAAGAAATTCAAGAAGATGGTGCAATATGGAATGAATCAAAAAATCTTTTCTAAAAACGGTATATTTGGGACATAATTGGCAGAGAATCTTTCTCTGTCAATTTTTATGATTGGTTGATACCAGGTGTCAACCGGCCAACTCTGGCATTAATTCAATTATTATTTATTTTCTTTAGATCACTGGTCCTTTCAATTAAAAAGCCGGAGTTACTTAATTGTCTCCGACTTTTTTAAAATTAGATTTTTAAACCTAATTTTTTTGCAGACTTGTTGTATTCGCGGGCAAATTTTTTTATTTCCTCTATTTTTACAGGAGAAAAAAATCTGAATTTTGGTTTTTCTCTGATCTTTAATTCTATACATTCTTTTCCTATTATAATAGAAAAAAAATCAGGCAAATCCCGATTGTTCAATAAATCATTTCTTTTCCTAAAATTTTTTTCAAATATCTTCCATTTCACATGTTTATTTATTGCCTTTACATGTTTATTCATTGCCTTTTGCCCCCTTTATTTTTTAATAATACTGCTAAAACAATATCATTGTTTTGCCTTTTTGTCAATTTATTAGATATTTATTGCAATTCTTACAAAATATTAATTAATCGATTTATGATATCAAAAGTTTCTGATGGGTTCGATAGAAGTTCATTTTGCTAATGTTCTTTAAATTTAAACATATCTTTGATAAAATGAAACAATATGATGAAAGAAATTAACCAAAATCTCACAGAAGATTTTGGTCAAGAAATGTATTTTAACGAAAGAATAGCTAAGGAGATGATTGAAAGGGAAAAGAATATAAGTCATGATGTTGTTTCAAAATCTTTTGAGGCTATTTTGCTAATTGAATTTGAAAATAGAAATAAATTAAGAATAGCAGATTTGGGGGCTGGTGCTTATCCAATAGATTACTTTAATTTTATAGAGTTTTTAAAACGTAGTGAAGGAAAAATTTATTGGGTTGATCAATCTCCTTTTATGTTAAATCATGCCCAAAGGAGCATTCCTCGAGAATTTCAAAATATTTTTGAATTTAAAAAAGAAGAAATGATGGGTTTTTTAGAAAGAAAAAGAAGAGAGCTCGATGGAATTATTTTTAAGTATAGTTTTAATTATATAACTCAATATTCTTTAGAAAAAAAACTAAAGATGGTATATGAAAGTTTGGGAAAAGGAGGAAAGGTATTTGCCAACATACATTTTTACGAAGAAGAAGGGATGGAAGAAAGAAGTTATAACGCAGTCTATAAGATTAAAGGTAAGAAAAATATTATAGGATATAAGCCGAAAGATAATGAGATTATTGAAATTGAATTTCTAAAAAGAGGAGGCGATAAAAAAATTAATCCTGAAATTTTTGCTAAAACAAAAATAGTTTATTATTCTCGAAAATATATCATAGAAACTGCCCAGAAAATCGGATTTTCAGAGATTAAAATTTTTAATGATTGGCGAGAGAATAAAAAATGGGAAAATTTCTTTAAACATCTTAATCCTGGGATGAAAGCTAAATCTAATACATTTCTATATCTGTGTAGATAAAAAAATAAGCCATTAATGTTGCCATGTAAGACCATATGGTAACTTTTAATTTTTAATATTTATGTTAAGAT
>CAZHQQ010000048.1:0-4221 GCA_964534925.1 uncultured Candidatus Saccharibacteria bacterium
TTAGCCTCGCCCGTAGGCTGTGGCCTTCGGGCTACGGCCGAGGGACGACCCCGCATTAAACCTTCAGGTATTTTTTGATAGCGATAGAGCTACCGAGTATTTCTATCCCAACCCCGGCAATAAGCTGAAGACCGAGAATTAAAAATAAATGATTTATAAAAAATCCAAAAAGGTCAAAACCACCAAGTAAAGATTGTAATCCAGAATTAAAAATAAAAATGGTTATTAAAAATAAGAAAAAGGTAATTAAGGCAGAGATTACTCCTATTATCATACCTTGTATCATAAAAGGTCCTTTTATAAAGATATTGGAAGCTCCAACTATTCTCATAATTCCTATCTCCTGCTTTGAACCGTAAAAAGAAAGATGAATCTGATTAAGCGCAACTAAAACAGCAATTATTCCTAACCCAATACTTAACCCTACCCCAACCTTATTAACTTGAGACTTAATAGAAAAGAGTTTATCTAAAACAGGTTTTTTCTCATAATAATCAATTTTATAAATTGAAGATTCATAACCATTATTACTTAAAGAACTAATGATAGTGTCATACTGAGAAGAATCAAAAGCTTTAACGTTGAGTGATGCCAAAAACGGATTTAGACCTAATTCTTCCAAAGATTCCATTAGGGCAAGATCTTTTTCATGCCTATCCTTGAAATTTTCCAAAGATTCTTCTTTTGAAACGAATTCTATATTTTCAACAACAGACATTGATGTTATTTTATTCGAAATTTCTTCCATTTCCTCCTCAGAAGAATTTTCTTCAAAATATATACCAATATCAACTTTTTCCTCAACAGTATTTATTAAAAATTGAGAAACTGACTGAAAGAGATAAAGTACAGTTATTAAAGAAATAACCATGACTAATACAAAAACACAAGTAGTGGTAGCTTCCGGACTTCTCTTAAAAGTTTTGAATCCTAATTTAAATATTTTTTTTAAAAACTTCATATAATTTATTATAGAATAAATCTTCCTTTTTTCTCATCTCTTATTACTTTCCCATCCTCAAGAGTAATAACCCTTTCTTTCAAACTATCAATCACGTCTTTATCATGTGTTGCAAGAACAACGGTATTCCCAAGACTGTGAATCCTTTTTAAGAGTTTGATTATGTCTTGAGTATGATAAGGATCAAGATTTCCTGTCGGTTCATCAGCTAAAATAACCTTGGGACGATGAGCTATAGCTCTTGCAATAGCTACTCTTTGTTGCTCGCCTCCTGAAAGCTGATAAGGGAACTTATCCGCCTTATCTTCCAATTCCACTATCTCCAAGATTTGAGGAATTTCTTTTGAAAGATTACAATCTAACTTTTCTGTTAATTCCATAACATAGGAAATATTTTCATAAACAGTTTTTGAAGGAATAAGCTTATAATCCTGAAAAATAACACCAATTTCTCTTCTTAGGTTAAAGATCTTGTCTTCCTTTATTTTAGAAATATCAACTCCTTCAAAAAATATCTTGCCTTGAGTAGGTTTTTCAATAGCTAAAAGAAGTTTAAGTAAAGTTGTTTTTCCTGCTCCTGATCTCCCAACGATACAAACAAACTCTTCTGGCTCTATCCGAAAAGTTACTTCTTTTAAAGCAATGATTTGATCAAGGTATATTTTACTAATATTTTGAAAATTAATCATTTAAAGTTAGAAGATAGAAAGCGGGTGACTAGTTTCTAATTTCCATTAACCAATTTCTACTTTTTTTACTTCAGCCTCTATAAAATTCTCAATTTCTCCATCAAGAACAGACTCAACATTAGAAGTCTCAATTCCTGTCCTTAAATCCTTTATCATTTTATACGGATGAAGAACATAATTTCTTATCTGACTCCCCCATTCTATAGAAACAGAATCACCCTTAATTTTACTCATCTTCTTTTTTTCCTCTTGTTTCTTTAAGATATAAAGTTTTGAATAAAGCATACTCATCGCAGTCTCTTTGTTTTTACCCTGAAGTCTCTCATTCTGACAAGATACAACGATATTTGTAGGTAAATGAGTAATCCTTACGGCTGACTCTCTCCTGTTAACATACTGCCCTCCTGGGCCTGAAGCTCTATAAAAGTCAATTCTTAAATCATCTGGCTTTATCTGTATCTCTTCTTCTTCCTTAGATATCTTAGGAAGAATTTCGATTAAAGCAAAAGAAGTGTGTCTTAATTTTTGAGCAGAGAAAGGAGAAATTCTAACCAATCTGTGAACTCCGCTCTCTTTCCTTAAAAAACCATAAGCATACTTCCCTTTCACTTCCAGAGAAACTTGTTTTGTCCCAATTCTTCCTTCAGCTCCAACGTCTCCAAAAGAATGACTGATTAATTTTGTTTTAAATCCTTTTCTTTCGCAATATCTTTGGTATATTCTCAGTAACATACTAGTCCAATCCTGAGCATCTTGCCCTCCGGCACCAGAGTATATTGAAAGGATTGCAGAACCTTTATCGTATTTACCTGAGAGAAAAACCTTAAACTCTTCCTCTTTAATCTTTTTTTCTAATTCAGATACTTTATCGTCCAACTCTTTCTTTAAAGATTCATCTCCGGATTCAGCCAATTCTCCAAGTTCGTCAATCTCTTTTTTAAAAGAATCCCATTCTTTAATCTCTCCTCCCAAATCAGATAATTCTTTATTGACTTTAGCAGCTCTTTTTTTATTCTCCCAAAAATTAGGATTTCTAATTTCAATTTCTAATTCTTTTAATTTTTTTCTTTTCTCTGTTAAATCAAAGACAGTCCTTCAGATGAAGGATTTTTGATTCCAACTTTTCAATTCTCTCATATAAAATTTTCATCTCTTAAGTAAATTTAACATAAATTAGGAATTCAGTAAACAAAAAATATAGTAGTGATAAAACCCAACCAATAAAATAGCGGATAAACACTTCTGTGTCTATCCGCTTACATAAAGATTGGAACCCATGACTGGAATCGAACCAGCGTTCTCTCAGAATTAAAAATTCTAAATTGAGCTTCGTCTCCTCATGGAGATGGCTTGCAACTTAGATTAACAAGTCCGCATTTTAACTTCTAATTCCGAAAACGTCCATCAGAACGTGTGTTCTACCAACTGAACTACACGAGTTCCAATTATTTAAAATGACTATGATGCTTTATGTTGCCATAATTTTTAAAAAAGTCAAAAAAAGAGCGAGACATAACCGTCTCGCTTTTAAAATCATTTGCTTTTCAACCAATTCGAATAAAGAAAAACTTCCAAAAAATGAGAAAAACTTACATATTCTTTAATAGCCTTAAAACGACTTTTAAGAATATGTTTTTTTAAACAATCAAGTATATTGTTTTCATCAATCTTTCCTGAAGGAATTATAATCTTTGAAGTCCCCATAGGCTTCAACATTCTCCTATTCCATGCATGTAAGTCAGTTGTCGGCACTAATGCTATACGCATTATTTCTGCAAGCACACTCGTTTTTTTATTCGCATAGTCATCATAACCGTTGGACATATACTTCCTTACCCATGGGATTAATAATCCATTCCATTCAAGAGCAATCCTATCAAGATATTTTCCGCAGATTTGAGTAAGTTCCAATCCTTTTCTTGAGCTGATATCTTTAAATTTTTGAGACGGCAAAGTATCTACATAAGGATGGTCAAAAATGGCTATCCCCTCTCTTTCTAGGATTTCATTAATAATTCCTTCCACACTATACAAGCTCTGAATCCGAGTCACCCCTATTGATAAGATATGCCAAGACCTATCGAAGGGAGCAACTTCACTTCCTAAAATCACAAAAAGCTTTTTCCCGTTTTTCTTGTTGACAAAACGATAAATACTTTCGTCAACATCTGTTTTGTAATAATGTTTCAATTCTTCGTCTATTTTCATTACTTTCTTAAGATTAATAAGATCATGCCAGCTAAAATCAAGTAGAGCCACTAAGTCAAGCTTATTCTCTTCCATTTGTCTTAAAATATCTATAGCTTTAATTTTGTTTCCAAACGGATGGACTTGCAGATCACATGAAAAACCTTTCTTTTGCTTCAACAATTCAATTCACCTCCATATTATTTTTTTAAAGAATATTATATTATACCTCCGAGCATTATTTTATACCTCTATTTCAGATAAATGTCAATGCAAACATCTAAACATTTAAACATCCTAACATTTAAACATAGGGAAAAGAGAATGAGAATATAGACACTTACAGAGGCAATATGTTTTTCAAGGTGGCTCTCGGAGGTCTGT
>CAZHQQ010000049.1:0-4210 GCA_964534925.1 uncultured Candidatus Saccharibacteria bacterium
GTAAAAAAGAACTATTTTTTGAAAAAGAACTATGACTTATTGATTAAAATTGTTTTTAGGAATCTATCAAATTCCTGAAAACATTGATTATTATTTTCAGAATAAGTATTTATTTCAAAGTGATGTAATTTGTTTCCTACAGATATTTTCACGGAAATGTAATATTTATTTTTATCCTCCTGCTCTAGTGCCTTATATCCATCTAGTTTTATTACTTTATATTCTCCTGTAACATCAGGTGATTTTTCCCAAGATGAGATCAAACCATTAAGGCTGTTGATCGCAACATAAGAAATAGAATCTTTTTGAAATTCTGCTGAGTTAACAGTTATTAAACATATTTCTTTTTCTCTTAATTCTTTTGGGGATATATTTCCGTAAGAGTCTATAGAATTTAGTTTCTTGTTTAAAATTCCTACTGTTGTATTTTCTATTTCTACTTCCCATCCGTCTGGCACTTTGAAACTCAATCCTGCTTTTTCATTTTTAACGAATATTCCTTCTAGAGTTTCTTTAATCACATAATCTTCTTTCTGGCTCCAGGATACAGGATCAGAATTATCTTCTTCAATGAAATCGATTGTTAATAAAAAAAACCAGCCGACGATGACTAGTAATATAACAAGAGAGGGGATAAAGAAATTGCTTTTCGAGAAATTTGCAATACTTGTTTTGCTTATTTTCATATAATTAAAATTAAAAAGGCAACTGAACTTGCCAATATTAACCCTCTTATTCTATTTTCCAAGAATAAAAGAAAACTGTCAAGTTTTTTAAAGTTCACTTCAAACTAATTTGCGAATATCAACTTCTTGTGTCGGTTGATACCAGGTGTCAACCGATCATATTGGAATCAGGGTTTGACCCTGCATAGATTTAAATCAGGGTTTGACCCTGATTTTATTCTTTTCTTTTTTCTTACGTTTGAATGTTAGAATGTTTGAATGATTTTGGATTTAACTTGACCGGTTTGGTTATTGTCATGTTTCGTTAATATCTCCCAATGCAATAATTATGACGTTCTCAGAAACATTAAAAATTTTTGACAATGGTATAGCTAAATAAGAATTTAATGTTTTCGTTGTGTCGGTTGATACCAGGTGTCAACCGCTTTGATATAGAGTAATAATTGTATCATTTTTTGTTGCTTTATGATACAATTAGCACATAGTTCATGATACAATTAAATTATGCTTAAACTAACAAATAGGCAAAATAAAATACTGGATATAATAAGAGAATTTGGCGTTGCAAGCAATCAGAAGATTAAAGAAGTGGTGAGCGGTATTTCTCGAATTACTTTAATTCGCGATCTTAATTTTCTTTTAGAAAATGGCTTGATTTCCAAAAAGGGAAAAGGAAGGGGTGTTTTTTATGAAGAAAAGGCAAAACAATACTTCTTGCGATATATTAATATTGATGGATATTTTCAAAAAGAAGTTGACAGAAGAGATATTAGGTTCAGCAGCTTTAATTTTGAAATTTTTAAGAATATAAAGAAAGTTTTAGACAAGACAGAGTCCGAAGATCTAAATGCTTTGAATTTAGAATACCAAAAAAGAGTTAAAAGCTTGCCGGCAAGTATTCTAAAAAAAGAATTTGAGCGACTCACCATTGAGTTGAGTTGGAAGTCATCTAAAATCGAAGGCAATACTTATTCTTTGATAGATACAGAAATTTTAATTAAAGAGAACAAAGAAGCTAGCGGGCATAAAAAAGAAGAGGCAATCATGATTTTAAACCATAAAAAAGCTCTTGATTATATCTTGGACCAAAGAAGTAATTTTCAAAAATTAAACATTAGCAAAATCGAAAGTATTCATAATCTGATTGTTGATAAATTAAATGTAGGAAAAGGAATACGCAAGAAGCCCGTAGGAATTACTGGCACTAAATATATGCCATTAGATAATCAGCACCAGATTAGAGAAGCGATGGAAAAAATGATAAAAACCTTAAATAGTATGCAGAATGTATTTGACAAAGCATTATTTGCCATTGCCGCTTTATCATATATCCAACCTTTCGAAGATGGCAACAAAAGAACCGCTCGTTTGCTTAGCAATGCTTTGCTTTTGGCTAACAATGCCTGTCCTCTTTCTTTCCGCGATGTTAATGAAGCTGATTATAAAAAAGCGCTGATTGTTTTCTTTGAACAGAATAATTTGAGAGCATTTAAAGAGCTTTTTGTCGAACAGTTTAAATTTTCTATGGGAAATTATTTTCTGGATAAATAAATAAAAAAACTAAAATTATGAACCCTGTTAGGAATTCTGTAATGATTAGAATTTCTAGGGGGAATTCTTTTGGTAAAAATCTATGAAAATTTCTAACGGGGTGAATGGAAAATTCCTTTATTTTTTAATAGGTTTTCTTTTTCTCTCTTTAATTCTTCCTGCTTTTAGCTCGGCAGACCGCGGTTTGATGGCTTGGCCTCCGGAGATTCATCTGGACCAGTCTGCCCAGAATGCAATTGTGGCTTGGGATGGAAGTGAGGAAATCATTGTTCTCTCTTCTAATATAAAAAGTTCCAACGAAGCCACTGTTTTAGAAATTCTTCCTCTTCCTTCAGAACCTTCCAAGGTTGAAGAAGGAAGCTTTGAATCTTTTGAAAAGTTGACAGAACTTATAAATGAAAAACAGGGAAATAGAGCGGATATGCCAAGTTTGGGAAAAGGCGAAATGTCGGCATCCGGAGGCGTAGAAATTACATTTCATGAAAAAATAGGAGCCCATGACGTAACGATAGTAAAAGTAAATGATTTAGATGAGTTTATAGAATGGATTAAAGATTTTGCAAATAATAGGGGGTTGGGGACAAAAGAGCTTTCAGAGAGTTTTAAAAATGGATTAGCTAGCTATTTTAAGCGCGACATAAGGTATTTTGTATTTGATGTAATTCAAGCAGGTGAAGATGAAGAAAGCATAGAACCGTTAATTTATCGTTTTGAATCCGATTTTCTTTATTACCCAATATTAATAAGCGGCATTTCTGAAATTGAACAGAGCATGTCGGAAATCAACCTGTTTCTTATTACCGAAAAAGAATTAGAATTTCCTCTTACTCCTTTAAGCTACGGAATTAATTGGTTCCGCGATTACGGCCATCCGGTACTTTTGAGCAAAAGCGAAATTGAAGAGGTTTCTCAGCAGGTAGCCAGCTTGTTTGAGGGAGGGGTTCAGGTAAGAAAAACTTCCTTTTATGGCAAATTAAATGAAATTACCAGAGATTTAATGCTTTTCCCTAAAACAAACTGGCAAGACGTAAGTTTGGGATTGGGAAGTTTCGGTGACGAAGTTAAAACTTTACAGAAATTAATGATTAATGAGGGGGTTTGGGAATCGGAAGTGGAAGCTACCGGATATTTTGGGTCAGTCACAAAAACTGCTTTAAAAAGATTTCAGGAGAAATACAGCAGAGAAATATTGGAACCTTTAGAACTTGAATCAGGTACGGGATATTTTGGTTCAAAAACCAAAGAATATCTTAATAATATATCCGTATCGGGCGAATCTGCATCCGGTGAAAAGGAAAGCAAATTAACTTTTACTCGGAGCCTATCCTTAGGGATGAGAGGAGACGATGTTAAATCTCTGCAAGAGGTGTTGATAGAAGAGGGAATATGGGAATCAGATGTAGGAGCTACTGGATATTTCGGACCAATCACAAAAGCTGCAGTTATCAGATATCAGGAAAAACACGCTTCAGAAATTCTTGAACCTTTAGGTCTCAAAAAGGGAACGGGATATTTTGGTTCTTCCAGCTGTTCCTATTTTAACAAATAAAACCAAGAAGAAGATTTAACCTATTAAAGATTGTATTTTGGTGGGAGGATGTTGTGGTTATAATGAAGGCGGTAGAGGAAGTTGCATAAACGGAGACTATGTGGATAAGTGGGGAATGCGAAACTTGATTGTGAAAATGTACTCTGTATGTAGGTATGAGCCTCTCTTCAATTGCAAATGTGTGGATAATATTTGCAAAGGATTTCAAATTGCAATAGCTTATTTTATTACTACGGGAGCTAACCCGGAAATACTTATCTGTGAAGGTGCCGAAGGCTTAACCTTTATACTTTGTTAAACTGCATATGTCACTTCTTCTGTCGGTTGACACCAGGTGTCAACCGATCATATTGGAATCAGGGTTTGACCCTGCATAGATTCAAATCAGGGTTTGACCCTGCATAGATTCAAATCAGGGTTTGAC
>CAZHQQ010000050.1:0-4179 GCA_964534925.1 uncultured Candidatus Saccharibacteria bacterium
GCTTTCAGCGGAACCATGCCAACAGACCTCCGAGAACTACCTTGAAAAACATATTACCTCTCTCTTCTTCTTTTCTTTCGTCCGCTAACTGGCGAATCAGGTATCTTGTATCTTGTCATAGGTCATTAGTTATTTAAATGATATAATAAAAGCTACTTATGAAAAAGAAATACATTATTCTAATTTTACTTTTTTTCTTAGTTATTATTGGGCCAGGATTGGTTCTTATGTTAACAGATTGGTTTTGGTTTAAAGAACTGAATTTTGAGGTTTTTTTCACTACCATATTAAAAGCCAAGTTTATCTATGGACTTTTAGCTGGCATTATTTCGTTTGTTTTATTGTTTGCTAATTTAAAAATTGCTTCTGTCTTAACAAAGAATCGTCCTCTTCTTATTTCTTCTCAAGTTCATGGTGGAGAAGTGGACATAAGTAAATACATTAAAAAGGCCTTGGTTCCTTTTTCTTTGTTTTTTTCTTTTTTTATTGGTTTGGCCGTCTCCTCTCAGTACGGGACCATACTTCGGTTTTTAAATTCAACTCTTTTTAATGAAGTTGATCCTCTATTTCACAGAGACATCTCTTTCTATTTCTTTTCTCTTCCTTTTATTCAATTATTAATTCAGGTTTTTCTCTTTTTGTTTATTATTTCTGCTATTTCTTCTTTTCTAATTTATTTTGGCAAAAAGGCAATTTTGATAGTTGGCAAAGATAGACCTTTTTATTCTTCTGAAGGAAAAACGGAAATAGTGAGAGCAGAAAAGAAACCAAGGGCTCATATTTTTTCTCTCTTTTCCTTCATTTTTATTCTTTCGGCTCTTCAAATTTATTTCGTGAAGATTCCTAATCTTCTCTATTCTCCGTCGGGTCTCTTTACAGGTGCAGGATACACTGATATTCATGCCAGACTTCCAGTTTTAAATATCATGGGGGCTATTCTTGTTTTTGGAGCACTTCTTATGATATTTAATGCCTTTAGAAAAAATTACCGAATTTTATTTTACACAGCTATTGTTTATGTTCTTGTCTCTGTTTTGGGAGGATGGGCTTACCCTTCAATTGTTCAAAAATTTATTGTAGGTCCTAATGAACTCGTTAAGGAATCGCCATACATTTTAAATAATATTTCTGCGACTCAAAAAGCTTTTAATCTTGATAAAGTTGAAGAAAGGAATCTTTCTGGTGAAGATTCTCTGACTTTAGAAGATATTAAAAATAACAAGACAACAATAAATAATATTCGTATTTGGGACAGAGAGCCTCTTTTGGATACCTTTGGTCAGGTCCAAGAAATAAGGACGTATTACGATTTTGTTTCAATAGACAATGACAGATATGAAATAGATGGAGAATATCGTCAAGTTCTGCTTTCTTCAAGAGAACTTAATTCAGAAAATTTGCCAAATCCTAGTTTCATAAATAAACATTTAGCATTTACCCATGGCTATGGTCTTACGTTAGGACCAGTTAACGAGAAAACTAAAGAAGGATTGCCCGTTCTCTTTATCAAGAATTTACCACCTGTTTCTGAAAGTGATTCTCTAAAAGTATCTCGTCCTGAAATATATTTTGGTGAACTTAGCCAAGATTATGCTGTGGTTAAAACAGAAGCTAAAGAATTTGATTATCCCTCTGGAGAAGAAAATGTTTTTACTGATTATGAGGGGGAAGGAGGAGTTCCCATTCGGTCAATATGGAGAAAGCTTTTCTATGCTATTAGATTTGGGGAAACAAAAATTCTCTTTTCGAGCGACATCACTGATGAGAGTAGAATTATGTATTATAGAAATATCAGACAGAGAGTTGAAAAACTTGCTCCTTTCTTAGAATTTGACGGTGATCCCTATTTGGTATTAACGGAAGAAGGGAAACTAAAATGGATATTTGATGCATATACAAAAAGTAGTTCTTATCCTTATTCACATACGATAGGAAAAACAATAACTGACAACGGAGTTAATTATATAAGAAATTCTGTAAAAGCTGTAATTGATGCCTATGATGGGAAAATCCAATTATATATTGCAGAACCTAACGATCCTTTAATTCAAACCTATGTAAAGATTTTTAAAAATGCCTTTCTTTCTTTAGACGAAATGCCTAAGGATTTAAGAAATCATATTCGTTATCCTGAAGATATCTTTATCTATCAAACTTTTCTTTATAGTATTTATCATATGGAAGAGCCCCAAATTTTCTATAACAAAGAAGATCAATGGCAGATTCCTAAAATATCGGAAGGGGGGACAGACCCTATGGTTCGTCACATTATAATGAAGCTTCCTGGGGAAGAGAAAGAAGAATTTATTTTAATGGTTCCTTTTACGCCTAAAGGAAAAGATAATTTATCTGCTTGGATGACGGCAAGGGCTGATGGCGATAATTATGGAGAATTAATGGTTTATCGTTTTCCCAAACAAAGATTAGTTTTTGGGCCAAATCAAATTATTAACAGAATTAATCAAAATCCTGATATATCAAAACAGATTTCTTTATGGGACCAAAGAGGTTCTCAGGTAAATCTAGGCTCTCTCCTGGTAATCCCCATAGAAGAATCTCTTCTCTATGTGAGACCACTTTACCTAAGAGCAGAAGGTGGGAAAATACCAGAATTGAAAAGGGTAATTGTGGCTTACGAGAATAGGATTGCAATGACGGAGACTTTAGAAGGGTCAATCGCTCAAATTTTTGAAGGTAAGAGCGAAGAAAGCCCTGAAACGGTTGAAACATCACCTGTTGAAAATATTCCTCTCTCAGAGGCTCAGAGGCTCTATGAGGAGGCAATTCAGGCCCAGAAGGAGGGGAATTGGTCTATTTATGGAGAGAAAATAGAGAAGCTCGGGGATATTTTAGAAAATCTATGAATGATAAAAAAATATACAAGATAGCAGCTCTCATTATCTCTTTGCTTGTCTTAGTGATAATTGCTGCTTTTTGTCTTTCTCAAAGGCCCGGGAAAGTTAAAAATGAAATTAATTCTCAAAATATGAAAATCAGAAGTTTTTCTTTTGAAGACAATCAATCAATCCCAAAAAAATATACTTGTGACGGTGAAAATATTAGTCCCTCTTTCCAAATTACAGATATCCCAAAAGAAACCAAGAGTCTTCTCTTTATAGTTGATGACCCTGATGCTCTTGGGGAGACTTGGAATCACTGGATAGTTTGGAATATTAATCCTGATACTTCCTTATTTGAAGAAGGGGAAATCCCTGAGGGATCTGTTGAGGGCATAAATGATTCTGGAAAAAATTCGTATTATGGTCCTTGTCCTCCGAGTGGGACTCATTATTATCATTTTAAATTATTCGCTTTAGGTAAAACCATTGAAAATAATCCCTCTTTTAAAAAAGAAGAGATTGAAAAATTAGTTAAGGAAAGCATTATCGGCTCTGCTGAGTTGGTTGGAACATATGAAAAAAAATAATACGGGAGAAATACCATATCATTTAGGAATAATTGTGGACGGTAATAGAAGGTGGGCAGAGGAGAGAGGATTAAAAACGATTGAAGGTCATAGAGAAGGTTTTGAGAATATAAAAAGGACAATTAAATTATGCAAAGAAAAAGGCATAAAGATTTTAACCTTGTTTGTTTTCTCTACAGAAAATTGGAAGCGTTCCAAGGAGGAAGTAAGTTATTTAATGGAACTTTTTAAAAAAGCTTTTACCGATAAGGATGTAAAAGAAATTTATAAGAATAACGTAAGAGTAAAAATTGTTGGAGATAGGAGCTTGCTCTCCAATCTTTTAAAGAAAATGGTGAGTAATATTGAAGAAGAGACAAAAAATAACAAAAAATTATTCTTAAATTTTGCTTTAAGTTATGGAGGGAGGAATGAAATAGTTCAGGCAATGAAAAAGATAGTTAAAAAAAATATTCCAATAAGAGATATAGACGAGAAAATGATTTCTGAAAATCTTTTATTGCCCGATGCTGATTTAATCGTTAGATTGGGAAAAGTAAAAAGAATATCAAACTTCCTCATTTGGCAATCTGCCTATTCCGAACTTTTCTTTTTAGATAAATATTGGCCTGATTTTAATGAAGAGGACCTTGATATGCTTCTTTCCGATTTTGCAAATAGAAAAAGAAGATTCGGGAAATAAAATCCGTATACCGTATACCGTACCGTATGTCGTACGAGAGGGTCAGTCCCTGATTTATCAGGGTCTGACC
>CAZHQQ010000051.1:0-4120 GCA_964534925.1 uncultured Candidatus Saccharibacteria bacterium
TTTGAATCAGATCAGGATAATCTCTTGACAATTCCTAAATAATGTTATATACATAAGCATAATAATATGATGTTCAAATAGCATCAAAAAAAAGGAGGTTCTTTAAAAATGAGGAGAAATATTGAACTATTATTGATTTTTGTTCTGGTACTAGTTGTTGTTGGAATTACAGGTTGTCAATCTCAAGTAATTCCAGAAAATACTCCGTGCTCGATTGAAATCATAAGTCCCGAATCTATGGAGCAACTTGATGGGAATGGAACATATGAAATCAAATGGGATTGGACCGGAGCTGATAAAAAAATTAACTTAATGCTTGTGGGTTATGATAAGAACAAAGAAGAAATCGGGATGATGCGAATTGAATTTATGATCTCAGCCAGTGACAAATCATATATTTGGGGACCAGATTTTGGTGATGAAATCATAGATAACTTTGACGATTGGCCTTGGTGGTTTAAGATTGAAGCAGAAGTTTCAGATACGGATATTTGGGATGCTTCAGAATTTTTCTCGGTTCAATACAACTCGTAGATTTAGATTTAAAAATCCCTCGACGCGTCGTTCGAGGGATTTATTTTTTATCTATAATGATTTCATAGATTCTAACTTATTTCTATGTTTATTTCTTAATAGCTTAATTATTTTAATGTTTTCTCTCACCTAAATTTATAAATATCCGTTACGCTCTCTAATAAAAACTCTTTATAGTCAGATTCTTTATTTCGACAAAATGCTTTTCATTTATTTCTACAATAGTCCCTCTTAAATATATCGAGTTCCTTCTCGCATATTTCAATGTTTCTATCGAAAAAGAGGTCACAGAGCATTCTAAAATTCGGGACAGCTGGATGTATAGAAACACCCGGAGTTACAAGAGGCTCTGTGTCTATTAAATCGCACTCTTCCTTATTACCACTTTTTGTGATTGAAAGATATTGAATTGCTGATATACATTGCTTCTTCGCAATACCTTTTAATTCTTCACAATATTCTTTGTCTCCAGTTATTAAAGCTAGACATTCGTTTTTATCTAAAGTATTGACATTGGTTTTAGGAGGAATAGTACAAAAATCACTATTTTTTTCAAGGTAAGCCCGACAGAAATCTTGACATTTCTTCTCTTTACTCTGACCTTCTCCCACTTCTATAAATTCCAAACAATAATTAATAATTTCCTTATTACATTCTTGTTCTTTTTCTATTCTATTTATGAAATTAGCAAAGAAAAGATTGAAGTCTTTACAAATTCTAAAATGTGTTTCTGGCTTATAACGCATTTTTTCGTAGCCGGCATCGGGAATATCGCTCATTAATTTATTACATATGCTCAGATCGTCATCGACAATACTTTTGCAGGTAAAATAATCCGAAACCGAACTGATGGAAGCTGCTTCCGCCGCTATCTCTAAAGGACATTCCGGTTTCTTTAAAAAGCTAAGTATTCCTTTTTCAGAAATTTCTTTATTTATTCTTTCTAAGCACCTTGCTTCTCCACCGAGAGAAACATCTTCATAGAATCTTAAAAAGAATATTATTGTAATGAAATTACTATTGCAATTACCCAAAAAAGATATTTTTTAGTTTTTTTATTCATTTTATTTATTTTATTTATTTTAGAAATTTATTTCTTTTCAAATACGACATAGTGTCTGCAAATACTGATTTTTTGCTTCCCAACCTCTTTTATGGTTAACCGAAACGCTTCACTAATTAACCTGTAACGCTCCTTATAGGGAAGCTTGCCTATGTATATATTTCTCAAAGGATTTCTATAAAATTCCAATCTCTCTTCTAATGTCAAACTGCGAATTACTTTCTTCTCTTTTCTAATCCTGAAACCATGTTCTTTGATAATGTCTATAATTTCTTTAAAAGAATCTATTATGTCTATTCTACCTCTTTTAAGATTTATTTTTAAGTCTTTGAGAAGGAAAGTTTTTTCGGGATATTTTTTCTCGGTAATATTATATAAATTATTATTAATCTTTCTATTGAAAGTTTTAGTAAAAACATCTTTAAAGTTTTCTCCTCCCCTACTAACAATAAAAGCTCCTTCCCTTTTTAATAGTTTATCGATATCTTTTATTAATTCAGGATTTTCTTTCGGAGAAGAGCAAATCCACGAGAGGAGCACATAATCAAACTTTTTAATATTGCCATAGTTTTTTTTAATTAACCTAAGGACATCTATAATATCACCTTTAATAAATTTGACATTGTCATAATTGCAGAACTTTCTAGCTTTTTTTATAAAAAAACTACTTCTATCTATACAGGTTAATTGCCCCTTTTCTCCTATCCTTTCTCTAACTATTTTCGATTTAAATCCTGGACCACAACGAAGATCTAAAACCTTTCCGCTTTTTTTACCTGACCAATTCTAAGTTCTTGCTCGGTTCTCAATCTTACCCTATCGTCAAAGCTTTCTTTCCAGAATATTTTATTGAAAATATTTTCTTCTAAATTATTCATTTTGTTATTAATAGATAGCTGTAAATAAAAACGTAAAGAGTATGAGAAAGAATCAATCCTACGATGTTCTTAGTTTTTAATCTCACAAAACCGAAGGAAAACCCAATAATCAAACCTGAAATAATAGCGTCTAATCCATGCCTAAAATGAGAAAGTCCAAATATTAAAGAAGATATCACGAAGGCAAATTCTTCACTTTTTAATTTTTCTAAATAGTGAAAGATTATTCCTCTCATCCAAAGCTCCTCCCCTAAAGCGATTACTAACGACAAAGATATACCAAATACGATAAATTCAATAAAGTTTCCTTCCCTAAATCCTAATCTTAAATTATTTCTAGACATTGTGTATAGTAAAAAAATAATTACCAATATCAACGAATAGACCATGCTCCTTATCCACCCTTTTCTCGTAACTCCTACAGAAGAAAGGGAAATCTTTTTAAGTTTTAAATAAGCTATCCCTGAAATAGTAACAGTTAAAGGAAGAAGATAATTCACTTCATGTAAAGAAATCTTTCCAAATTTAGAGAGTAAAGTAAATATAACTATTATCGATTCTAAAATCAGGATAGATATTATTGTATTTGAGATTGTTTTTTCCCTCATTATAACAAGCAAACTCAATTATCTTCCTTACTTTTTAAGGAAAATTCTCTCTTTGCTTTATTTGTCAAATATTTTTTCATAAATTCTCTTCTTGCCCTACACCTTGGCAAGTATGGTTTTAAAATATCCCCTGTATATCTGTAAACTCTAGCAGCACAATCACCAGCACAAACTAATTTTAAATAACATTTTTGACAGTCTTTTATGTTCTCAGACAATCTTTTTCCCAGATGATCCATCCTGTCCTTTTGATAGATAATTTTATCTTTCTTTTTGCTAAATGATCCGTAAATAAAATCTTTTATCCCCGAGGTTTTAGAAGTAGTTTCATAACAATCAGAAATATAACCGTCAGGAGTCACACAAAAACGAAAAGAGGGTAAGCCGCAAAAAGAAAATGTAGGTTCGTTTATAGGTAAAAGTTCAAATCTCGTTTTCATCTTATAATCATCGGATAATTTAGCAGCTTTTAAGGCGTTTTTTAAATATTGACTCAAATCAGGTGTGTAAATTTTATTTCTTTGACTCCTTTTGTTTTCTGAAAGCAAACTAAACCCGATTGTTTCAACACCCAAATTATGAAAGTACTTTATTATATCTTCCATCCGATTAACCGAAAAAGAAGAAACTACAATATTAATAAAAAGATTCTTGTAATTGTTCTTCACTAAAAATTTTATCGTCTTTTCTACAAAAGGACTACTTTTACCTCCATTTTTGAGAGGCCTCTGAAAATCCTGTATTTCTGGAGGACCATCGCAAGAAACAGCTACACTTTTGGTTTTTTTAAGAATCCATTCTCTAGCACGTTCAGGAATTATACCATTGGTTTGTGTGCTAAAGGTAGCTTCTATTCTCTTTTCTTTTAGATAATCAGTTATTTTATTTATTAAACCTAGGGAAAGCAACGGTTCTCCTCCACCATGAAAAGTAACAGCTAATTTTTCTGGTTTTCTTTCTTTTATAAACTCATCTATTATCCTTTTCGCTAAGCTAAACTTCAAAAAGAGGCCCCTATTTGAATCACTATAACAATA
>CAZHQQ010000052.1:0-3789 GCA_964534925.1 uncultured Candidatus Saccharibacteria bacterium
CTTGTTAAAGTAATAGCCATTTCTCTTTCTTCCAAATCAAATCCAGGAACAATAATTCTAATAAGAAAAGGGGTAAAGACAGCGAAAAGAGAACAAGCTAAAACGAGTAGAAAAAGAAAACAGTTTAAAACATTATTTGTTAATTCCCATCCTCTCTTTGAATCTTTACTAAAATATTCAGAAAAAAGAGGAAGAAAAACAGTTGATACCCCTCCGAGAATAAAAATGCCATATATAAAGTCAGGAATTCTAAAGGCAGCAAAATACACATCTAATTCTGATCCGGCTCCAAAATTACCAGCCAAAAGACGATCCCTAACTAAAGCTAGGATTCTGCTTAAAACGCCAGAAAAAAATAAGATAATCGCAGCAAAAGTTACACTTTTTGCTTTAGAATTAATCATTCTCTGAAACATTTTTTTATTTTACCTTGACTTCTTAAAAGGGTCAATTGACATAAAGAAAAAATACTGGTAAAATAAGTTTGCTTTAGTAAGCTGGGTAATTGCCCTGCATATAGCTTGCGGGGAGGAAAGTCCGAACACCCATTTCAAGTACTTAGTATTCTAAGCGCTTGGTCTAAAAAAATAGCGGCTAACAGCCGTCGCTCAGTGTATAGCAAAACTATATACTGCGTAGAGGTGCGAACAGAGACGTTCCAAGGCGAAAGCTAAGGAATATCCTTAAAGGATAATCTCGGTTTAAAAAATACTTCTTAAGAAATCCCTAAAGGATTTTTAAGGGTTAAAATAAGATCCGAGCTGAAACGGCTAAATCCTTATTGGGCGCAAGAATAAACCAAACACTTTCTTTAAGTGCTCGGTAAAAGTAATTCGCTAGATCCCCCAAGTAATTGAGGGACCAGATAGATAATTACCTAAAACAAAATTCGGCTTACGGGCTTACTAAAGTAAACAAAAAACGGACATAGTCCGTTCTTTGTTTACTTAAAAAAGTTTTTGTGATTTATTCTTTTGGTCTAGGGCTTCATTGGCTAATCTATCGGCTTCTTTATTTTCTTCTCTTGGTATAGATTTAAATTCTATATTCCCAAAATCAATTCTTAAATTCCATATTTCAAGAAATAAATTCCCAATATTAGAATTTTTTACTTTATACTTACCTTTAAGCTGATTAACTAAAAGTTCTGAATCAGAATTTAATTGAATATCAATCTTTTTTATATTTTCTTTTCCAAAAAGATGTTTTATCTTTTTTAAGGCAAAGATAACAGCTTTGTATTCTGCCTCATTATTTGTAACTTTCCCCAAAAATTGAGAATATTTTTTAATTTCTCCTCCTTTATCGTCACAAATAACCAAACCTAAAGAACCAGGCCCAGGATTACCCCTAGATGCTCCATCTGTGAAAACAATTATTTTTTTAAATCCTTCAAATTTCTCCATGTTTTTTAAAATATTCTTTTAGACATTTTTTAAATTTATTTAAATTTTTATTCTTTATTCTAAAACCAGAAGCTGGAGCATGTCCTCCATACATTTTCAAAAGTTCTTTACAGTAACTCATTGCTTCAACACCATTGACGTCTTTTGGATTTCTCACAGAGCCTTGACTGTCCTCTTTTTGTATCTTATAAAGAAATGCTGGTTTTTGATATTTTCTCACCAATCTAGATGCTATTGATCCAAGGGTGATAAGTGGCCAATCTTTTCCTCCTTCAAAAACAATCAAGTCAGAATCTTTAACCTTACTATCAATTTCTGAGAATATTCTTTTAATTTCCCTTCTCTTCTCTCTTGAATTTTTAATTAATCCAAGGGCAGTTTCTTCTGCTTTGGAAAAAGATTTCTCAGTTAATAGAATATAGATTTCATTAAGATGACCTCTATGTTTACTTGAATTCAAAGCAGAAGTGATTTTACTTTGGACTTCTGATAAGCCTCTGTTGTCAAAACCAGTTAATTCTATAAGGGCTTGGAGCCCTGGCCTGCTTGTGTTTAAGAGGTTCCCTAATCCTTTTTTGACCATCTTTTCATTATCTTCTTTTAAAGGTACCATATCTGCAATAGTGGCAAGAGCAACTATATCAAGAAAACCTTCCAGAAATAAAAAATTCTCTTTAAGAATCTTTTTTTTATTCCCTTCTTGATTTTCAATTAAAATTAATTCTGCTAATTTATAACAAACCCCTGCAGCACAAAGACCTTTGAAAGGATAATGATCTGTTTTTTGCTTTGGATCAACAATTATGGAAGCTTTAGGGATTTTATCCAGAGATTCATGGTGATCAACAATAACAACTTCGAAACCCATTTCATTGGCTTTTTTTATCTCATCAAAATTACTTATTCCGCAATCAACGGTTATAAAAAGAGCAGGAGAAAACTTTTTTAATAATTTTAAAGCCTCCTGATTTATACCATATCCTTCTTTTTCTCTTTCGGGAAAATAGACAGCACAAACTTTTCCCCCTATTTTATTAACGGTCTCTTCTATAACAACTAGTGAACTAACTCCATCCATATCAGAGTCCCCATAAATAATAATATTTTCTTTTTTTCTCACAGCCTTAACTATTCTTTTAGCTGCTTTTCTTAAATTTTTAATTTCCATTTTTTTGTAAAGCTTTAATTCCTGGCAATTCTTCCCCTGCTAAAAAAGCAAGCATAGCTCCTCCTCCAGTTGAAATATAGTCAAATTTATCTCTAAAATCATATTTCAAAAGAAAAAAATTAGTATCTCCTCCTCCCGAAACTTTGAAAGCAGATTTGTTTTTCATTATTTCCTCGGCTATGGCAATGCTTCCTTTATCAAAAGGTTTTTTCTCAAAAAAACCCAGAGGTCCAGCCCATATAATAGTCTTTGCTTCTTTTATTAAACTTGAAAAAAGATTAATTGTTTCAGGTCCGATATCATAAATTCTTTCTTCTTTTCTCACACTCCCTATGGCTACCTCTCTTGAATAACCCTCTTCTAAATTAGACAAACAAGCCAAACCGTCAACGGGAAGATGAATTCTAATATCTGTTAGATTCATCTCTCTTATAATTTCAATCACTTCCTCTTCAGGCCATTTTCTTCCAATTAATATTCCTTTAGCTTGCAAAAGAGGTTCGTAAATTCTTCCACCAAGAAGAACATGATAAGAACTTCTCAAAAGACCTTTGGCAGCTTTTATTTTACTTGGGACTTTTATCCCTCCGATGATAGCAACCATTGGCTCTTTGGGTTTCTCTAGAAGGTCTGAAAGAACTTCAATCTCTTTCTCAAGTAGAAAACCTGAACCAGAAGGAAGAAGTTCCGGCAATCCAATCACAGACGCATGTTTTCTATGACAAACTCCAAAAGCATCATTTATAAAAAAAGATCCTAATTTTGATAAAGATTTAGCGAAATCAGGGTTTGCGTTTTCCTCTCCTTCGTAAAATCTTAAGTTTTCAAGCAAGGATATTTCGCCCTCTTTCATAGCAGAAATCTTTCTTTTAGTGCCAACAGATAAATAATTATCTATAAACTTAACATCTTTTTCTAAAAGCTCGGATAGTCTTAGAGCAACAGGCCTTAGCGTGTAATTTTCATTCTTTTTCCCTTTCGGCCTTCCTAAGTGACTTATCAAAACAATAATCGCCCCAGCCTCAATTAAATAATTAATCGTAGGAATTGCTTTTTTTAAGCGAAAATCATCCTCAATTTCTCCTTTCTCGTCCAAAGGAACATTGAAATCACAACGAACTAAAACAGGTTTCCCTTTTAAATTAAAATCTCGAACACTTTTCATATTAAAAAGATTAAAATCTTGCTTTCTCTCCTGGTTTCAGAGAGTTTCTG
>CAZHQQ010000053.1:0-3716 GCA_964534925.1 uncultured Candidatus Saccharibacteria bacterium
GATTCATAAGGTAAAAACATTACAACATATTCCAAGCAATCAGGAAAACACTTCCAATATTTTTTACTAGATAAATCTTTTATATGCTTTTTTAGTTGCTTAGAATGTTTATTCGCTTTTTCTTTTCTAATAGCCGCATCTTCTTCCTCTGAAAAATCTAAATAAGCATCCAATGGCAATTTAGCATCAACGATTATTTTCTTTTCACCCGGAAGCATTACCATTAAATCAGGTCTATAAGCCTTCCCCTCAAAAGAAGTATGCGGCTGCTCTAAAAAATCACAGTTTTCCAACATACCAGCTATTTCCACAACTTTTTTAAGATGAAGCTGTCCCCATCCTCCCCTTACATTAGGCGATTTCAAAGCTTTTTTCAAATTAATAGTCTCTTTCCTAAGATCATTTTCTACATCTAATAAATTGTCTAATTGTTTAAAACCAGCCACTATTCTTATAAATCTTTTATAATAATCAACTATACTGCTTACGGAATTAAAATGAACTACTGCACTCTCTATCTCTTTAGTCCCTGGCCAATAGATATATTGAAGAAATTGGTCTTCATTGTAAATACCGTCTGGAAAATAAACAAAATCATTTCTCCTTAACATAAGACAAGGACCTCTCATAATCTCACTCGGATTATCGTATGGTTGAATATCAAATTTGATTCCTAAAATCAAATGCCAAAATTTTTTCCATGGATTTTTACTTATAAATTGTTTTCTTTTCCATCTAGCAAAAACACATCTTGTTTTCTTGTCTTTGATTAATCCTTTTATCAGATTTAAAAGACAGTAATTTTCTAAGATTACATCATCATCAATAAAACACAATAAATCCGATTTTGCCAAAAGAAATATTTTATTTAAAACAGTAGACTTACCTTTTATTCCTTCATTAATAATTAAATTGATTTCAATATTTTTATGTTTATTGTCTAATATGAATTTCCGAACAACCGTTTCGGTATTATCCTTGCAGTGATCTAAACAAATAATTATCTCCTTAAAAATAAATTTAGATAAAACATCCAATGAATTAATAATAGAATCTAACGTCGAACATATAGTGTTAGCACCATTATGAGTCGGAATAGCAATGGAAATTGACTTAACATCTTTTAAATCACCAAAAAAATTACTTGGTTTATTGTAATAAAAAATTTGTCTCGCTCTCAATAAGTTATTTTTATCAAAAGCTATTTTGCCCAAAGCGTCATAAAATTCTAACCATTCTGCCGATATAAAATTTTCTTTTTCTAATGGTTTAATATTCTCTTTTCGAGATAAATTAAAAACATATAAATAAACATTTTTAAAATGTTTCCGTCTATCATTTTCTAAAGTGAAAGTATAATTATCTATACCAATAGAAGAAATAATATCTAATTCACTATCTAACCTCAACTCCTCTAATATTTCTCTAACGGCTGCTTCTTCTGGTTTTTCCCCTTTTAGAATGTGCCCCTTAGGAATATAATATTTTTCATCTTTTTTCTTTAATAACGCAACATATAGCCTATGGTCTACCGAAGATTCAAAAAAAACAAAACCTCCAGCTGACTGGTGAATTACTTTTTTGTTATAAAATTTTATTTGATCGTCTTTAGAAAATTTCATCATATCTATTTAATAAGGACCTTGCTATATATTGTATTAAAGCAAGGCCCTTGGTTTTGATTATCGTCGAGACTTAATTATGTCATCGATTTTTTTGTATAGATCATTAAGTGTCTCAGAATTATCAATGATCTCATCTGAAATTTCTTTTAACTCCGGGATACCTGAATCTGTCTTAACTTTATCACGTGGCAAAAGCATTTTTTTTGCTTCTTCAAAAGAAGACAATCCTTCTCGTTGTATTTGACGTTGAAGTCTTATCTCTAAAGAAATATCAACGTAGATAAGACGGAAATGATTCCCTAATTTCTGTTTCAAATAAGGACCAAGGCCTCCACCGTAAAGACTTTCAATAGAAACCCTATTCACTTCTCGAGCATTCATTTCAGACAAAATTTCGTTAATAAATGTATCCCATAAGAAGTATGGATCTCTTTTCTCTTCTCTTTCTATAAATCCATACAATTCTTCGCCCGGAGATAGTTTATCTCTTACTTTTTCGAAGAACTTAACGATTTTCAATCGAGGAATACCATTTGATTCTAGATATTTTCCTACCGTACTCTTGCCACATTCACTCATACCAGTAAGAGCAAAAATTGTTTTCCCTTTGAATAATTTTTTATCCATTTCTCTTTTCCTTTCAAAAAATACTTCTGATAAACTTAATTCGTAATTAGCTGATTCCAAAGAATCCGAAGCATGAGCCACATTTTTTATCCAGTTCTCAGCATATTTACCACGAATCCCTGAAGGATACCGGCCGATTATTTGCCATTTAATTTTATTTATGGCATCAACTCCACTAATCTTTAAAAATAATACCGGTGCAGAGCTGACCCAGCTTACAACTTCCTCAAAATAAACTTCCCTTTCTTCACCCCAATATAGTTTTTCGGTCCATTCTTGGTTAAGGTGTACTCTTACGTTATCGATTATCGATAACCCATTAGATAAAATATAGCAAAGAATTTGTCCAACCAAACCCTTTGCTATGCCATCAGGTTTTACAATAACAAGGGTTTGCTGAATATTCATTCTAAATTCCTCCTTTCTCGCTCTTATTCTGTTTTATTTAATGTACTACTTTAAATAGTAAAACAAAAAGATAGTTTAGTCAACTTTTTGTAAAATTATCCATATTGAATATCTAAAAAATTTTAATATATCAATCTCTTTTTCCTTAGTTAATTGAGGAATTGAATAAAACTTGGCCCTTGTTTTAAAGGGTATTAATTTGCGTAATTCAAAGATAGTTGGTAAATGAGCATAACCGTTAGACGCACCTTCTACCTTATTTGCTCTATAAACAATATCTCCTGGTAATAACCCTTTGTATTCCCTTTTGATCAACCAATAAAAAAGTATAACGATATATCTTTTAATATCTCTGATAATGTTTTTCAGTAAAAAAAAGATTCCTTTGCCTAAATAAAATTTATTAAAACTCTCAATAAAAACCGTTCCATCATTTTTTACTAATCTTATCATTTCTTCAACCGCTTTCTTTCTTTTTTCAAAAGTTGCTACTGCATTAATTGAAAAGCGAGGACAAAAAATATAATCAAATGTATCATTTTTAAATGGCAGGCTTGTCATATCGCTAACTATAAAATTTACATTTTTTAATTTAAGATCAAATGCTCTTCGTTTAGCAGCTTCAATAACATCAGAAGCAATATCAACTCCAGTAACATTTAATCCTAATTGTGCTGTATTAATAGAAAATCTTCCTGAACCACAACCTAAATCTAATATATTAGAATCAGGATTAAGATTTTTAATAATCTCTTTTTCAACTTTTCTAAAAGGAGCTTTAATATAATAAGAAATTTCTCCTATATAATGAGTAATATTTAGTTTTTTAATCCTTTGATAATATTCTTCTTGATTTATTATTTTCATTTATTTCCCCCTCTTAATCGGTAGTTCAAAATAGAGAGTGCTTCCCTTGCCTTTCCCTTCTGACTCAATCCAAATCTTTCCATGATGTGCTATAACCATTTTAGCTCCTAGGTATATTTTAAAATATTTTTATTATACTACCAAAAAATCGCCAATTTGATGATGGTTTGTAAAATATTTAATGCTTTA
>CAZHQQ010000054.1:0-3575 GCA_964534925.1 uncultured Candidatus Saccharibacteria bacterium
ATTTTAGCAGATATTTGGAAAAAGACAAAACATGGGCTACAATGAAGAAAATTGATTATGAAAATACCAGAAGAAGTAAAATTTGTATTAAAAGAACTTGAAAAAAATGGTTTTGAAGCCTTTATTGTCGGAGGATGTGTTCGTGATACCTTGATAAAAAAAGAGCCAAGCGATTGGGACATTACAACTTCTGCTAAACCGAAAGATATTGAGAAAATATTTGATGAAACTTATAGTAATAATGATTTTGGGACAGTAACGGTCCGAATTAAAAAGACAAAAGACGAGTTTTTTGAAACGGAAATTACCCCCTATAGGATTGAATCAAAATATACCGACAAAAGGCACCCCGACAAGATAAAATGGGCAAAAAGTCTAGAAGAAGACCTTAAAAGAAGAGATTTTACCGTTAACGCAATGGCAATTAGTATTAAAAATACGAAATTTGAGATCGTCGATCTTTTTAATGGTCAGAAAGACCTAAAGGACAAGCTTATTAGAGCTGTTGGTAATCCTGAAGATAGATTTTCAGAGGATGCTTTAAGAATGATGAGAGCTGTTAGATTTTATTCGGCATTGGGAATTGGGTGGGAAATTGAAAGAAAAACAGAAGAAGCCATCAAGAAGAATTCTCACTTCCTTTCTGTTATCTCAAAGGAGAGGATAAGAGATGAATTAATAAAGATTGTGATGTCGGATAAGGCAAAACAAGGGATTGAACTTTTAAGAAGTCTTGGTCTTCTAAAGCATATAATTCCAGAGCTTGAAGAAGGGTATAAGATTGGTCAGAATAAGCACCATATCTATGATATTTACGACCATAACTTGAGATGTCTTGATTATGCAGTTAAGAAAGATTATGGCTTTTATGTAAGAATGGCTGCCCTTTTACATGACGTTGCTAAGCCTAGGACTAAAGAGGGAGAAGGCATTGACTCTACTTTTTACAATCACGAAATAGTAGGAGCTAAAATGACAAGGGATATTTTGGGAAGATTAAAGTTTTCAGGAAAAGACATTAAGATGATAGTAAGATTGGTAAGATATCACCTTTTTTACTATAACGTGGGAGAGGTTTCAGAAACTTCTGTCAGAAGATTAGTCAGAAAGGTAGGACTGGAAAACATTAAAGAACTTCTTCAGGTTAGGTATTGCGATAGGATTGGATCTGGATGTCCCAAGGCGGAGCCTTACAAGCTAAGACATTTAAAGTATTTGGTTGAGAAAACCTCCAAGGATCCTGTGTCGGTCAAGATGCTGATGGTTTCAGGGAAAGATATTATCGAAATATTAAACCTATCCCCCGGTCCTAAAATAGGACAAATTCTAGATATTTTGTTGGGGCATGTTCTAGCTTGTCCTAACGAAAACAAGAAAGATATCCTAACAAAGAAAATTAATGAGTTAGGACGTTTAAGCGAAAAAGAATTAAGATCTTTAGCAGAAAAAGCAAAAAAAGAAAGAGAAGACATAAAGACAAAACAAGACAATATGACGAAGAAAAAATACTGGGTAAGCTAGACTAGTAAATGATTAATAACTATTTTCTATTACTTCGGGGTGTAGCCTAGTAGCTAAGGCGCCGGCTTCGGGAGTCGGAGATCGGAGGTGCAATTCCTCTCACCCCGATTATTTCCGAAAATGTTCCACGTAGAACATTGTTCCATGTGGAACATCATAATCTGGGCCGATATCTCAAAGGAAGAGTATTGCATTTTTACCCCGTTAGAAACAGTCAGGGGCTCGTAGTTTAGTGGTAGAACATCCGGTTCGCATTCGGAAGATCATGGGTTCGACTCCCATCGAGTCCACAATTTCTAACGGGGACGGTTCCCGCTCATTCATTTTTATGAATGAACGAGGCTCGCCCATTCAACAAATGGGCGACGAGTCCCTTTCGGTCCACTAAAGTTAATACATTATTTCGAGCTTGACTTACATTCTAAGCTTGTTACAATATAATTGTGATAATTTCTAAAAATATATGCGCAAAATAGATTTTAAAAGTGTAGTTTGGAAAGAGGGAAAATATTATGTTTCCCAGTGTCTAAATGTAGATGTATCTAGTTTTGGCAAGACAAAAAAAGAAGCATTGGTTAATTTAGACGAAGCGCTAGAACTTTATTTTGAAGACACTAAAGTATCCAAAGTAATCAAAGTGGAAAAACCGGAATTGGTGGAACTGTCTTTTCGTTATGCCTAAATTACACTCATCGAACCAGATCGTTAAAGTCCTTCAAAACAGGGGCTTTTTTTATATTTCCCAAAAAGGCAGTCATGTAAAATTTCGTAAGCCTGGCAAGCCAAACTTAACAGTAATTATTCCGGCAAATAAAAAAGAAATTCCATCCGGGACTTTTAGATCTATTCTACGTCAGAGCAGATTAACGGAAGACGATTTTAAAAAGTAAACTAATATTAGTAAAAATAATTTTATGGAAATACAAGAATCAGTTTCTAATGTTAATCAAGTACCCATTCAATTACCCGGATTTTTTGAACTTTTAAAGGAAAGTTTAAAAATAGTTAAAGAAAGATTTTGGGTTTATTTAGAAATTATACTTATTCCAATAATAGGAACAAGTATTTTTATCGTTCTTCTTGCTACTGGAGCAAGCACGTTAACAACATTTTTTACCGTTTTAGCATCTAAGTGGATATTTTTTATTATTCTCCTTATACTTCTCACTATTCTTTTTATATGGCCTAATCTTGCTATTCTTTATGTTACTAAAAAGAGAAATATGAACGTGGGCTTTCTTGAGGCTTTGAAAGAAACCTTTCCTAAGATTTTATCTGCCTATTGGATATCTCTATTGGTCAACTTAGCTGTTGCTGCTGGATTTCTCTTATTTATAATACCTGGTTATATTTTTTGGGTTTGGTTCTCTTTAGCTATTCCAGTTTTTTTATCAGAAAACATTAGGGGCGCCAAAGCTTTATCAAGGAGCAAGAGACTGGTGAAAGAAAAAGCGTGGGAAGTTTTTATTAGACTGACAGGATTAATGGTGATAACCGGATTAATTAGCTTTATTACCAAGCCTCTTCTTAAAAGTGATTTAATTATTAAAAATTTAATTGCTTTCTTAGTGCTAATTTTATCATCATTAGTCGTCAATGTTTTTATTTTCTTACTCTACGAAAGATTGAGAAATATAGAGAAGGGGAAACACAAAGAAGAAAAGATAGAGAAAGAAGTTTATCAAGGAGCTTAGCCCAGCAATAGAAACATCGAGATTAAAATTCAATAGATTATCAAAGAGGCGAAAGCCTCTTTTGTTTTTTTAAATATTACTTCTAAATCAGTTGACAAATTCTGTCGATTTGGTATAATATAGACGAAAAGACAGGAATTTCTTTTCAAAGTTCATTAAAAAAAAGGCGGTTTGAAATGAAAAAAAGAATTTTGGTTTTAGGAATTATTTTTATCGTTTTACTAGTAGTCATTACTCATTGTTCTGCAGAGAAAGACTATTTTAAAGGGTACGGGATTGAAACCTGGACGGACGGTGATACTCTCACTGTAAAGTCAGGTGATACTCAGTTCAGCGTTAAGATCCTTCCAAAAGAGTTAT
>CAZHQQ010000055.1:0-3530 GCA_964534925.1 uncultured Candidatus Saccharibacteria bacterium
TGCCAGAGGTCTAGCTGGGTTAGGTTCGGACAAAGCATGGGAAATGAGAGAGACCCTTTTATCCCAAGACGTAGACAAGGATGAGATTGCAATAGGTCTAATTGGATTAGATTCGGACAAAGCATGGGAAATGCGAGAAACCCTTTTATTCCAAGAAGTAGATAAGAATTATGTTGCCATAGGCCTATCTGGATTAGATTCAGAAAGAGCATGGGAAATGCGAGAAACCCTTTTGTCTCAGGGCGCAGACAAGGGTTTGGTCGCTAAGGGGATTTATGGTGATTATTTAATGGCAGGAGTCAGAAAAGCAAGAAGAGATAGAGTAAAAAAAGAATAAATACTCAAGTAAATATCGGATAAAAACACGATAACGCATATTTTTTGCTAAAATTATTAATACCAAATAATCAAAAAAATAAATAATTTAATTTATTTTAATTTTTAAACATATGGTAGATGAAAAAAATTTTCAACCCCCTGTTGAGCCAACAAATGTTGAATCAGTAGAGGATAAAAAAGAAGAATTAATAGAACCAAAAGAAGACTTGAAAGAAGATATAACGCTAGAGAAAGAAGTAGACCCACAAGAAGAAGAAAAAGACAAAGGAACAGAGGAAGAAAGAAAAGTTGAATTATCAGAAAGGTTTAAGACGATTCAGGGGATTATAGATCACAAAAGAAGACAAAGAGAAGGATTGATGTCTAAAACAGATGAGAGATATTTCAGTGGTACACACTCGGGCGATGACGTTTTTGTCAAATTAGAGGATTATATTCGTGATTGTTTAAAAAATGGCGCGCCCGCTGATGAGATTGAAAAGAAACTTGATATTCTTGAATATAGCGTAGGTGAATTATTGAAAGATAACCCTAATAGAGAAGAATCAGATAAAGGCCTCACTCGGTTTATTAAAGGAAGAATAGATCATTTCGTAGCTACATTTGATAAGCGTATAGAAGTAATAAAAAAATCAGGTAGATATGATTTACAAGAAGGAGCTATTGAAGGTGCGAAAGAAAAAATTAATAGACTTTTAAAAAACGTAGAAGAAGAAATAAAGGAGGGCATAAAATACAGAAAAGCATTTAAGGAGTTTCCCGTAGGGGACGCAAAAGGATTAATGAAAATAGCTAGTAAGATGGAGCATATTATTCCTGGCGTAGAGGCGGGACATGAAGCTGCCTTGCTTTTTAGAGCTGATGATTTTAAAGAAGAGGAACTGGAAGAAAAGCCGGAAGAGAAACTAGAAGAAAATCCGAAAGAAACTGTAGATATTGGGTAAAAACACGATTTCGAAAGTTTGGTGGCTTAGCCACCAAACTTTTTTATTTGTGGAGTTTTATATATTTTGATATAATATTATATATGGAAATGACAGAACTGATTTCAGAATTAAATAATTTTGAGAGACGACTATCCAAGGTGCGAGACTTTTTTGATATTGATTTTATGAAACAAAAAATTCAGGAATTAGAAAAAGAAATGGCTAAGCCAAGCTTTTGGGACAATCAAGGACAGGCCAGTAATAAGTCAAAAGAATTAGCGGACTTTAAAAAGACATTAGATAAATGGCAAGATTTGCAAAATTCCATAAAGGATTGTTTAGAAATAGCCGTTTTAGACAAAGAAAATCAGGCGGTAACCTTAAGAAAAGATATTGAGGAAGAATTTAGTAAGATTAGGAAGAATTTAACTGATATGGAGAAGGCAACTTTTTTGTCTGGCAAGTATGACAAAAAAGATGCACTTTTTTCTATTTTTGCAGGAGCTGGTGGGGTAGATGCTCAAGATTGGACAGAAATGCTTTTAAGAATGTATTTAAGATTTGCTGAAAAAAAAGCATGGACAACTCATATTATTGAACAATCAAGGGGTACAGAGGCGGGTATTAAGAGTGTAACTATAGAAATTGAAGGTCAATTTGCTTATGGTTTTTTAAAACAAGAGGCTGGGGTTCATCGTTTAGTAAGGATTTCTCCTTTTGATGCTGAGAAGATGAGGCATACATCATTTGCCATGGTGAGTGTTTTGCCGGAAATGGACGACGTAGAAGTGGAAATTGATTTAGATGATCTGAGGATTGATACTTTTTTGGCTTCTGGACATGGCGGACAGAATGTCCAGAAAAATGAAACAGCAGTAAGGATAGTTCACCTTCCTACTAAAATTACAGCTAGCTGTCAGTCAGAAAGATCACAGAGTCAAAACAAGGAAAGGGCTATGAAGATATTAAAATCTAAACTTTATTATTATACACAATTGGAGCGAGAAGAAGAAAAAGACCGTTTAAGAGGAGAATTTAAATCAGCTTCTTGGGGAAATCAAATTCGTTCTTATGTTTTGCATCCTTATAAGATGGTTAAGGATTTGCGTACCGGATATGAGACAAACGATCCGGAAAAAATTTTAGATGGAGATCTAGAAGAAATAATTGAAAGCTCGCTTAAAAAATAAATATTATGTGTGGAATTGTTGGTTATATTGGGCCGAAAAATGGAATAGAGATTAGCCTTAACGGACTAAAAAGATTAGAATATCGTGGTTATGATTCTGCGGGATTGGCTGCTTTGTTCGGAAATAAAATTGTTTGTCAAAAAACAAAAGGGAAAGTTGTTGTTTTAGAAGAACAACTTTCTTCTGAATCTAGAGAAAGTCATCTAGTCATTGCTCATAATCGTTGGGCTACTCATGGGGGACCGAGCAAGGATAATGCCCACCCCCATTTTGATTGTTTTCAAAAAATGTTCTTAGTCCATAATGGCGTTATTGAAAATTATCGTTCTTTGAAAAAATGGTTGATTAAGAAAGGGCATAAGTTTAAGTCGGAAACAGACACAGAAGTAATAGCGCATTTAGTAGAAGAATATTATGATGGTGATTTATTAAAATCTGTACAGAAAACTTTGAGTTTATTAGAAGGTGCTTATGGACTAGCAATTATTTGTGAGCAAGAGCCCGACAAATTAATTGTTGCTAAAAGGGGAAGCCCCTTAGTAGTTGGTGTTTGTGATAAGGGTGAATATATTGTGGCTTCAGACCCAGTTGCTATTATTGAACATACCAAAAAGGTTATTTATTTGGATGATAACGAAATCGGGGTTTTGAGTCGTCAAGGAATGAAAATAACAAACTTAGGAAATACGAAAATTAAAAAAGAGATTCAAAATATTGAGTGGGATTTAGCGAAAATAGAAAAAGAAGGATTTCCTTATTTTATGCTTAAAGAAATATTTAAACAGCCCGAAACAATTGCAAATGCTATGAGGGGCCGTGTTTTTGAGAAATTAGCAAAAGTTAGGTTGGGGGGGCTGAACAAATGGTTCGATTTTATATCTCAATCTCCACGAATAGTTTTTTTAGCTTGTGGAACTTCGTGGCATGCTGGGTTAATAGCTAAATATCTTTTTGAAAGTTTGGTCGGTATTCCGGCAAGCACTGAGTACGCTTCTGAATTTAGATATTCTAATCAACCCATTGTTAATAAAACATCTTATCTTCTATTCCGCCCCTCAGGGGAAACAGCTGATAC
>CAZHQQ010000056.1:0-3442 GCA_964534925.1 uncultured Candidatus Saccharibacteria bacterium
GCTGCAGCAATTACTATAGCATCAATCCACTCTCTTGTTGCACTCTTTTTTTTATTACTCATCTTTTATAAAAAAAATTATATAGACTTATTACTTATATTACAAATTTATATTATAACAGTTTAGCAATATAAATGATATATTTAGTTTAAACAAATTCAACCTTTATTTTTTTATGTAATGCTTCAGCAAGTTTAATTAATGTCTGTAGAGAATAACTCTTGTTATGAATATCTTCTAACCTGGATATTGTTTGTTGGGTAGTGTGCAATCGTCTAGCTAATTCTATCTGGGTCAATTTCTTCTTTTGCCTAATTTTAGCTACTTGAATGGCCAAAGAAGCATAAATTTCTTCTTCGTCGAAGGCCTTACGAAATTCGAGATTTTTAAAATCCTCTTTTAATCGGTCTCTTAAAGTTCTCTCTTTTTTCATAATTACATCATCCTCTTACATTTCTCCCTGCTTCAACTAAAGTAGACACTATTAGAACATTTTTTTCAGTATCTGCTCTGCAAATAGCCTGACTAAAGACAGTTAAAGATATTAACCAGGCTGAGATTATTAAGTGTAGGAATTTCATTTTTTGATTAAAATTGATAGGAGTAGGAGTTTCATTTAATTTCTAAAATACTTTATGCTCTATACTATACCCAATCAGCTTTATCATAATGCCTCCAATTAGAATAATTCTTATCAAGAACTCTTTGCTTCCCTTCTTCTGTTAAAGAATAAATTTTTGGTGACGCTTCTACGATATCTCCAAACTTGCACAAGTCTCTTAGATGAGCCCAAAGGTAAGAAGATTGATTATTAGGTAATTCTTCATATTTGTTTTTTATAATATCAAAATCGGCTTTTCCGTCAAGCGACTCTATAATTTTAAGAATATCCCTTTTTCCAATATCCATTTTCACCCCTTTAAATTATTCTTTTTTATTCCTTAAAGTATAGACTGATAAGCTACCTATGACCAAAATTGGTATACTTACCATAAGAGCTTCGGCAAAGTCATTCCAATCCCCTACAAGGGCAAGAAAATCCCAAGCAATCAATATCCCCATCACCCAAGCAATTATTAATTGTTTTTTATTCATTTTCTTCCTCAAATTTTGTCCCATTCCACTTGTATATTTTAGTTCCTAATTTCTCTTCTTTGTCCACAATCTTATTCTCATTATCCTTGTAGTATATCTTTTTTGATTTGACAATTATATCTCTTATCCCTTTATTCTCTACGGTTGTTTCTGTAAACTCAACCTCTGAAACAATATCGCAATTGTATTGCTTCATCTCACCAACAAAGCCAAAAGTGCTATCCAGCGTCCAGATAGAAAATATTAGGTCTAATTCCCAGTCCTGTCCCCCTTTCTCCTTAAATATTCTCATCATTTCTAAATAATGATTGGAACCAGCACCATGCTTGGATTCGATAATGATTTCTTTCGCAAAATCTCCATCAATATCTATATATCCGACTTTAAAATCTCCATCGATATTTATATCTCCTACATCCTTATATGTCTCCCACGACGCATATACTGGCATAAGTGGATATAGCATTGTAATTGATACAGAAATTAACAACAATAAGAGTTTTATTTTATCCATTCACCGTTCCCATAGTTATCTCTTCTTATTCTTCCACCACGCTTTGAGTCTCTTCACCTCATTCCCTAATATCTCTGGATTTTTATATAGATACCAAAAAAACGCGACTGGTATTAATATTCCTAATATCACCAACTCTACAAATCCTACCCCTTCTTCAAACATTACTCCTCTTCCAATTTTTTCTTTAGGTTATCTTCACACTCTTAAATAATTTCCCTTTTTTATTATTTTCCTATAGCATTCGAAATATTTCCTTTATTAATTATCGGTTCTTTATTGCTTTTGATAAGGGAATAATAAATCGATAAACTCATCAACAGTTCTAAACGTGTGTACATTTTTGGTACGTAGATAATCCTCCCTAACTATGTAACGTTCTTCCGCAATAGGTAAATCTTTTGTATGTTTATCTATGTCACCGCTGTATATTAAATAACCGTTGTCAGGAGCCGTTAAAAAAACGATGACGAAACCCCGGTTGGATTTACTAGTTTTAAGTTCAAAAAGTTGTTTTTCGCTGAAATTCCAAAATCCTTTTAAATGTCTATCGGAAATACTTGAAGTCAAATAATAAATATTACAATCATAATTATTCCGTAATCCAAATAAGTTCCGCATATGTTTGCTGCCACTTACAAATCCACGTTTTCCTTCCGTTTTCTCCGCGAGTATTTTTATAAATTTTTCAGCTATTCTTGACATGTCAAGTCACTCTTGTTTCGATTTTTTGTTTATACTGGTTCTTCTAAATCTTCTTTCTTCACCCACCAAACTCCATCCTCTGCTATACTCTCAACGCATCTTCCTGCGTCAGAGTGTCTAAATAAATGCGGACATACTCTTTTTTCCACTCCAGCGGCCTTACCAGCCTCGTTTTAAGCTCTGCCAAGCCTCTTTTCGCCTCTAATTCTACCAAAAATTAAACATTCTTGCTACTTTTGTTTAACTCTTACCTGCTTTTGCATGAAACCCTATTCTTTTTTTGGTCTTCTCCGGCGACAACATCAATTCTCGAATAACCTGAAAGATTGTATGTATTTCTTCGTCTTTTTTCTCCATTTTTCTTTCCAACTCGGCGATTTTTTTGGCTAACTCCTTGTGGGTAGAAATCATCTCCTTAAGCCTTACAAAAACCCTCATGATAGCGATATTTACCTGGATAGCCTTTTTACTGTGCAATACACTGGAAAGCATTGCCACACCCTGCTCTGTAAACGCATAGGGTAGATATTTCGAATAACTCCCTCTTTTTAAGGTGCCAATTTGGCACCTTAAAAAATCTTGATGTTCCTTCTGTGTTAATTCAAATATAAAATCATCTGGGAATCTTTCGATATTCCTTCGCACCTGCCTTTTCAATTGCTTTGTTTCTACACTATAAAGAGCAGCCAAGTCTTCATCAAGCATTACTTTTTTCCCTCTCAGTAGAAATATCTTACTTGCGATGGTCCCCTGTGGGATTAAATCCGCTAGTGGTTTTCTTTTGCCAGCCATGTAATCTCCTTTTTAACTTCCTTTCACTCTTCCTGTGATGTAAATATTTAATATGTGAATTCGTTTTATCATCCCCTTATATAATAGACGATTGAAAGGACAAAATTCTTTCATTTTTTTTAAATTTTCATCAAAGTCGTTTATATTTAAGAAACAGGATTTTTACATTACCCTAATCTATATACGTATTCAATCTGTGTAATCTTTCTCTAATCTATGTAATCTGTGTTTACATCTTAAGCACTTCTAGAAAAGCATTTTGAGGGATAATAACATTCCCTAATTGCTTCATTTTTTTCTTGCCTTTCTTCTGTTTTTCCCATAATTTTCTTTTAC
>CAZHQQ010000057.1:0-3432 GCA_964534925.1 uncultured Candidatus Saccharibacteria bacterium
GCTCCTCTAACAACCGCTGTTAGTGGATCGTCTATAATATTGGTAGGAATTTTAGTCTCTTTGGCAATCAAAGCATCCAGCCCTTTTAAAAGAGATCCTCCTCCTGCAAGATATATCCCTTTAGACATAATATCAGCAAGTAGTTCTGGAGGAGTTTCTTCTATAGCGGATTTAACTTCTGCTACAATTTGTCTAACTGATTTTTCCATAGCTCTCCGAATATCTTTTGTAAAAACTGTAATCTCTTCCGGCAACCCTGTAACCAGATTTCTCCCTCTTAAGGGCATTTCATTAAGTTTTTTCTCCTTTTTAGGAGATTCAGAGAAATTTGATTTTTTAGAAGGATAAGCAGACCCAATTTTAATCTTAACGTTTTCTGCAGTTCTTTCTCCTATTAAAAGCTTGTATTCTTCTTGGGCAAAATTAATTATATCTTCATTAAGTTTGTCTCCAGCAATTTTAAGACTTTTTGAAATGACTAATCCTCCTAAAGAAATAACAGCAACCCCAGTAGTTCCTCCTCCTATGTCAACAATAAAACTACCTTCTGCTTCTTGGACAGATAACCTTGCTCCCAAAGCAGCTGCCATTGGTTGCTCTATTAAATAAACCTCTCTGGCTCCAGCATTCTTAGCAGCATCTTGAACCGCTTTTTTTTCAACCTCTGTTACCCCACAAGGTACTCCTATTATCACTCGAGGACCAAAGATACTTGACATTTTTCCTCTTTTCACTTTTTGGATAAAATATCTTAGCATTTGTTCCGTCACTTCAAAGTCAGAGATGACACCTTTAACCAAAGGTCTTGTGGCCACAATATGAGAAGGCGTTCTTCCAACCATTCTCTTAGCCTCGTTCCCAATTGCTAAAACTTGTCCTGTTTTTTGATTAACTGCAACCACAGAAGGTTCAGTCATAATAATACCTCTTCCTTTAACATAAACGAGAGAATTGGCAGTTCCTAAATCAATAGCAACATCTTCTGATATATGGGAAATAATTTTTTTTATTTCAAACATGTGTATGGGAAATAATTTTTTTTATTTTAAGTAAAGTTAGTAAGATTGAGCAAATATCCATTTCTTATTAGTTTTCTTTCCGCAATAAATACATTTTCCTTCCCTATCGCTTTCCTTGAAAAAGCAACGAACAGTAGCTTTTGTTTCTTCTTTAATTTTTGATTCACAATTAGGATCTCCACACCAAAAAGCCTTTAAGAATCCTTTTTCTTCCTTCATTGTCTTTTTAAAATTATTATAATCTAAAACTTCTTTTGTCCCTTCTTTAAGTTTTTCTTTACTTTTTGAAAAAAGATTATTTTGAATTGAATCTAAAATCTTTTTTACATTAGAATCCAGCAAATTGAAAGAGGAAAAACTTTTCTCGCCATTATCTCTCCTTACCAAAGTAACTTTTTTATCTTTAATTTCTTTCTCTCCTATTTCTATTCTCAAAGGAACACCCTTTAGTTCCCACTCATTGAATTTCCATCCTGGAGAATATTCTTCCCTATCGTCAATTTCAATTCTAAAGTTTTTTAAATCTTTTTTAATTTGTTCTAAATTTTTTTCTAATATTTTTTTATCTCCTGTTTTTTTAAATATAGGGATTATTACTATCTGAGTAGGAGCTACTCTAGGAGGAATAACAAGTCCCGAATCATCACCATGTACCATAATTAAAGCTCCTATACTTCTAGTACTGAAACCCCAAGATGTTTGCCAAGGGAATTCTTCCTTTCCTTCTTTGTTTTTAAATTTAATTCCAAAAGATTTAGAAAAATTCTGCCCAAGATCATGAGAGGTAGCTCCCTGAAGAGCTTTTCCGTCAGGCATTAATGCTTCAAAAGTATAAGTCTGTTCTGCGCCGGGAAATTTTTCAAGATCGCTTTTTACTCCCCAAAAACCATCAATAGCAAGAAATTCTTGATAAATCTTAATATATGCTTCAAGGGCTTTTTTAACTTGCTCTAAAGCTTCTTTATGAGTCTCATGCACAGTATGTCCTTCCTGCCATAAAAATTCAGTTGTTCTTAAGAATAAACGAGGTCTTTTTTCCCAACGAACAACATTACACCACTGATTAATAAGAATCGGCAGATCCCTCCATGAATTTACCCATTTGGCGTATGTCTTATACATGATCGTTTCTGAAGTAGGTCTCACAACTAATTTCTCTTTTAGCTTTTTCCCTCCACCATAAGTGACAACTGCAAGCTCAGGAGAAAATCCCTTCACGTGTTCTTTCTCTTTATTTAAAAAACTCTCAGGAATAAAAAGAGGAAAATATGCATTTTTGACTCCCATCTTTTTTATCTCTTTATCAAGCTCTCCTTTGATATTCTCCCAAAGGGCAAATCCGTAGGGATTAAAAATCTGACAACCTTTTACGGGAGCATATTCAGCAAGACCAGATTTCAAAATGACATCTGTATACCATTTTGGGAAATCTTCTGATTTCTTAACTAGTTGTTTTTTTTCAAACTCTTTTTTCATAAAAGTTAGAAAATCCTTGGTATGTCAAATTTAACAGTAACATAAACCATTAGAAGTATTAAAACTACAAAAAAGAAAGTGCTTATTTTTTGTTCAAATTTAGGAGAAACAGGTTTTTTCCTTATAGCTTCAATTGCAAGAAAAACAATTTTCCCTCCATCTAAAGCAGGGATAGGAAGACTATTTGCTAAAGCAAGCGCAACGGAAATTAAAGCAATTAAATATAAAAAGTAGGAAGCGCCCATTTCGACATATTCCGTTAAAAGATCAAATATTCCTAGAGGTCCTCTCATTTCAAAATCAACTCCAGCAGGAAGTTCCTCAATCCCAAGACCGCTTTTGATAGCCATTCCCCAACCTTCAACGACACTCGAAGTCATAATCCAAGTGAGCCTAACTCCTTCAATAGGAGCTTGATACCAAACGCAAGGCTTCAAGGCAATTCTCGCTAAAGCAACTCCCATAGCGCCTTCTCCTTCAGGATGAGAAATACGAGGTGTAATGGAAATATCTTTAATATCTTTTCCTCTTTTGATTGTTAAAATTAACTCTTCCCCTTTGTGTAGCTTGGTAATCTCCTGAACTTGGCTCACTCTATTAATGTCGTCTATTTCTTCATTAGAAGCTTTTACCCCTAAAATAATATCTGCTACTTCAATGCCTGAATTATCTGCCGGAGAATCTTTGGAAATTCCAACGATCTGAACATTTGAATTGGCAAGATCAGCCTCATCGTCAGAAATTGCCGTTGGCATTCCCCAAACTCCAGAAACAATTGAGAGAAGCACTATAGAAACAAGCCAGAAAGAGATTACTCCTCCTAAAACGATAAACATCCTTTGCCACATGGGATGCTTTGAAAAACTTCTATAATCTTCAAGGTCTCCAGAACCTTTTTCTTGGGATCCTTCTTCATCAATCTCTCCAGCGACTCTAA
>CAZHQQ010000058.1:0-3272 GCA_964534925.1 uncultured Candidatus Saccharibacteria bacterium
AATCACGCTGGGATTTGAACGTCCGGTACCTTGAAAAGTTTATTGCCGATGGGTAAATAATTAACTTATGACTTATGACTTATGACTTATGACTTATGACAATCCGCCAACTGGCGGACCTACTTTCTTTTGCTCATTATACTCTTTTTGTAAATGTCTAAATTTTCAAGGACTACTCCTGTTCCTTTTGCAACACAGAATAAAGGTTCTTTTGCAATAGAACAAGGAACACCAGTTGATTTTGCGATTAATTTGTCTATATTTTTAAGAAGAGCTCCTCCTCCTGATACCATCATACCTTTATCCATAATATCCGCCGAAAGTTCTGGGGGAGTAATCCTTAAAACCTGCTTAATGGCTTTAATAATCTCTTGTAAAGAATCTGAGATAGCTTCTGAAATTTCATTTGAAGAAATTTTTATAGTTCTCGGCAATCCTAATATCAAATCATTCCCTCTTACTTCTAATATTTTAGGGTCTTTAACTTTTAAAGCGTTCCCTATTTTTATCTTTATCTCCTCACTAGTCTTATTACCAATAGCAAGATTATATTTTTCCTTAATAAAATTAGATATTGCTTTATCAAATTTATCTCCGGCAACCCTCACAGAACTCGCAGTAACTAATCCCCCTAAAGAAATAACAGCTACTTCCGAAGTCCCACCTCCGATATCAATAATTAGATTCCCAGAGCAAGAATTAATAGGGATACCAGCTCCTATAGCGGCTAAGATAGGCTCTTTAGCGACAAAGGCCTGTTTTGCACCAGCACTAATGGCTGCCTCAATTACAGCTCTTCTTTCTGTAGAGGTAACTCCGGCAGGAATAGAGATCATTAGTTCAGGTTTAAAAAACTGATAAGGAGGAATTACTCTTTTAATAAAGTAAGATATCATCGCTTGGGTAACTCTAAAATCAGCAATAACCCCATCTTTTAATGGACGATAAATCCTAATAGTATCAGGTGTTCTACCCGTCATTTCTTTAGCATCTTCTCCTACAGCTAAAATCTTGTTTTCGTCTATAGAAACAGCAACAGTTGAAGGTTCCCTTAAAACGATGCCTTTATTAGGAACAAAAACAAGTGAATTGCATGTTCCAAGATCAATACCAATTTTTCTTACAAACATATTTTTGATTTAATTTTAATTATCAACTCTACTGATGTCAGCACCAATCCCCTGTAATCTCTTTTCAATTTTCTCATAACCTCTATCAATTTGATAAATATTTCTAACGACAGTTCTTCCCTCTGCAATCAAACCAGCCATAATCAATGCTGCTCCCCCTCTAAGATCAAGAGATTTTAATTCCCTTCCGTAAAGTTTAGTAGGACCATTTATAATAGCTCTATGAGGATCCGCAAAATATATCTCGGCTCCCATCTTTATTAACTCTTCTAAATATTTTAATCTACTTTCATAAAGAGGATCATGAATTAAAGTAGAACCTTTGCTTTGGGTTGATAAAACTCCAAAGGCTGAAAGAAGATCAGAAGGAATGCCTGGATAAGGAAGACTCTGTATTTTCTTTATCTCTAAAGAATCCCAAGGAGAAATTTGGACAGAAGCTAAATTCCCTTCTTTCTCAATTATTTCTATAGGTACTCCGAAATCTTTTAATTTCTTGATAGGGAATTCAAGAAAAGGAAGCTCAACATTCTTAACTAAAACATTTCCTTTGCTAGCAGCTGCAGTTAAAATAAATGTCCCAGCTTCTGGAGGATCATACATGAGCTTATGTTTCACACCCTTTAGTTTCTTAGATCCTTTAATAGTTATTTCATGTGTTCCAAAACCATTTATCTCAACACCCATCTTTATTAAAAACCTTGAAAGCTCTTGAACTTGATAGTCAGCATCTGCTATTTTTAGAACAATCTTCCCTGGATTTAAAGCGGAGAATAAAAGAATATTTTCTGTGGCCGTAACGCTTAATTCGTCAAGAATTATTTCTTTATTTAACGGCTCATCTTTTTTGAAAGAGAGTCTAAAATCTTTGTCCGTTTTCTCTATGTCCACTCCAAGTTGCTTAAAAGCATCTAAATGGGTATTGATGGGACGAACTCCTATAAGACATCCTCCTGGTTTTGCAATTCTAGCCTCCTTAAAACGAGCAAGCAAAGAACCTAAAAGAAGAACAGAACCTCTTAAAAGAGAAACTAATTCTTTTTTTATTTTTGATGGATCAATATCTTTGGAATTGATTCTAACCGTTCTTTCCTCAATCCATTCTATGTCAGCTCCCATACTTTTCAATATTTCTATCATTCTAAAAACATCTTCGATTAATGGAATATTTGAAATTTCACAATCCTCATCAGTCAAAAGGGATGCGGCTAAAAGAGGAAAGGTAGCATTTTTTGCTCCCCCTGCTTCAATAACGCCTTCGAGAGGCCTACCTCCATTAATTACAAAATTAGCAGAATCATTTTTTTTAAAAGGATTGTTGGAGATTTGATTTACCATCATTGTTATTCTAAGTTAATTTGGTCTTTTTGGCAAGATGACAGATTTTAAGTTATAATAAGAGAAATGAAGAAGAAAAACAGAACATTCTTATTTTTTTTCTGCTTAGTAACATTTCTCATCTTAGCCCCAATCATTATTCTTTATTCTCAAGGATATAGGGTTAATTTTAATTTAGGAGAAAAGAAAATAAAATTTGTTCAAACGGGAGGAATGTATTTTAAAGTTTCTCCAAAAACAGCTGACATATATCTTAATGGAAAGTTAGAGAAAAAGACTTCTTTTTTGGGTGGATCCACTCTTATCAAAAACCTCATCCCTGAATCATATTTGATTGAAATTTCAAAAGAAGGATATAAAACATGGAGAAAAAATTTAGAGGTTAAGCAAAAGACAGTCACTGAAGCAAAGAATATTATACTCTTCCCAGAAAATTTTCAATTCCAAATGTTGTTAGAAAAAATTGATGATTTTTGGATATTCCCCGATGGAGAAAAAATAATAACATTAGAATCGCCTTCTGAAGAACCGGGACAATGGGAGCTTAAATTATTAGACATAGAAAGGAATATCAAGAGTTATGTTATTAGTAAAAAAGACATATATTCGAAAGAGGTAAGTTTTTTTGATTTAAATTTTGAGGGAGAGAATGATAAGATCTATTTAACTTTAGGATTAAAAGAACAAGAAAGGAAATTTTCTCTGAAATTAGACGAAACCCCTCCATTCCTCAAGGAGGTAGAAGAGGAGAAAATCCCAGAATATTTTCTTGCATACGAAAAGGATGATAACGAGATATATTAC
>CAZHQQ010000059.1:0-3145 GCA_964534925.1 uncultured Candidatus Saccharibacteria bacterium
AAATTTATTAATTATTGTCTCAATTATTTTTCTGTCTCCGGATTCTAGTCCTATCTCGTCTATTTCTAAAAACTCTAGGGCTTTTTCTGCAGATTCTTTATCTATTATTCCCTCTCTTTCTACTTGGGCAAAATCTCTAGTTCTTTTTAATATTCTATTAGCAACCCTTGGAGTGAACCTTGACCTTTTAGATATAATTTCGATAGCGCTTGGCTTTATTTCAACATTTAAAATTTTAGCTGATCTCTCAATTATTTTTCCAATTTCCTCTTGTTTGTAAAAATTTAATTGGAAAATTGCTCCAAACCTGTTTCTTATCGGGGAAGAAAGCAATGACATTTTGGTTGTAGCTCCTACTAAAGTGAAAGGAGGGATTTCGAGACTCATTGTTCTTGCCATAGGTCCTTTTCCGATAATGAGATTCAATCTGAAATCTTCCATTACAGGATAAATTATTTCTTCGCATATTTTATTAAGCCTATGGAACTCGTCTATAAAGAGAACATCTCCCTCCGAAAGATTAGTCAAAATAGCCGCAAGGTCTCCTGATTTTTCTATGGCCGGACCCGAGGTGATCTTTATATTTGAATCCATTTCTTTTGCCACTAAATATGCGAGACTCGTTTTTCCAAGTCCGCTATTCCCATAAAACAAAAGATGTTCTGGGATCTCTTTTCTCTCCTTTGCAGCTTTAATTATTACCCTTAAGTTCTTTTTTATTTTCTCCTGCCCCACATATTCTTCCCATTTTTTAGGCCTTAAAGAAGAGTCAAGATTATTATTGCCCTTTTCTATATTTAAAGGATTTTCCATAGGGAGGTTGACAAGCTTGTTTTAGTTTGTTATAATGTCTTATTGATTGAAAATAGTTCTGGATCTGGGGGGTTAGGAATTTTTCTTAGTCGGATGACTTGGTTTTTGACGAAGTCACTCCTCAGAAAAATTTTGAGCTTTATGTTTCTTAGACTAAAGTATTCCCCAGATCCAGGGCTATTTTTTTAATTCTCCCGCCACTCTTTCTAATTCTTCAATACTGGTGACTCCTTTAAGAATCTTAATTAAACCGTCTTGTTTTAATGTTACCATTCCTTTTTCAATGGCTCTTTTTCTTAAAGTAGTTACGGAAGGATTATTAAGGATAAACTCCTCTATTTCATCGTCAATAGGAAGGCTCTCAAAAACGCCTGTTCTTCCTCTATATCCTGTATTATTACAAAACTTACACCCTTTTGGCTGAAATATCTTTGTTTCTGTACTAAGTTTTGGTATTTTTACACTTTTTGGGATTTCTTTTAATTCTCTTTTTATTTCCTTTAACTCTTCTAGAGTTATTTTTCTCTCTTTTTTGCATTTTGGACAAAGTTTTCTTACTAATCTTTGGGCAACAACTAAATTAATAGCTGGTCCGATATTTATGACTTTTGCCTGTAAACTAGACAGTCTCGCTATCGTCCCTGGGGCATCGTTGGTGTGAAGAGTTGAGAAAACTAAATGTCCTGTTAATGCTGCCTGAATGGCAGCTTTACTTGTTTCGGGATCTCTTATCTCTCCAATCAATATTACGTCAGGGTCTTGTCTCATAATTGACTTAAGCCCTGAAGCAAAAGTATATCCTCTGCTTCTATCTACTCTAGTTTGGGTTATTCCCTCTAGTTGGTATTCTGGGGGATCTTCAATAGTTATTATCTTAATTCCTGGTTTTTGAATTTCTTTAAGAAATGCATAAAGAGTGGTTGTCTTACCTGACCCAGTTGGTCCAGTGAGAAGAATCATCCCATTTGGTCTTTTTATCTCTCTTTCAAAAATTTGAGAAAGACCATCTCTTAATCCTAAAGAATCTAATCCTATGAGTGATTGTGGATCGAGTAATCTTAGGACGATTGATTCTCCTTGGTTTGTCGGAAGAGTTGAAGATCTTATTTCGATTGGCTCTCTTTCTTCTTTGTTTTTAATTGTTACCGTGAATCTTCCTGGTTGGGGTTTATGTCTTATATTAAGTTTAATTCCAGAGACTAATTTTAATCGGGAAAGAATGTTTTGATAAATCTGAGCATCTATCAAAATAATATCTTGCAAAAATCCATCTATTCTCATCCTAATCTTTGTTTCTTTTGTCTGTGGCTCAAAGTGAATGTCAGAAGCTTTTAATTGGATTGCTCCTCCCAAGATTATATCTAAAAGTTTGGTGGTAGGGGATTTTAAGTTTTTATTAATATCTTTTTTTAAATCTCCTGCATCTTGTATGTTTTCTATTTTTTTTTGGAAAATTTCTATTTTCATTTTAACATTGAATTTCCTCTAAAAAATTTCTTCGGGCTTTTTCTATATATTCTTCTTTGATTAGAAAAAGAGTTGTCTCTCCCCTAGAGGTTCCCTGAAAGTTCTTTAAGATTTGTTCGGATAAGTTTTTTTGAGGAGAACAAAAGATGCCTCTGACGACTGGCGGAGAATTTCTGCTTTCCCATAAAATTAGAAAATTTGAAAGAATATCTCTCCCAAAATTAAATTTTAATTCTTGTAAAACTTCTCCTATGTCCTTTGACTTAGCCCCTGTTCTTTTAAAATCATCTATGGTTAGGCCTACATAATTAAGTTTTCTTTCGGTATCAAAACTTATTTTCTTTAGTATCTCCCCTAATAATTTTATTTGGGAAATTGTTTTTGTTTTATAAAAGTTCTTGATTATTTCTTGATGATCGGCTCCTCTTTCAATCAGAAAACTTGCCTGATTAAAAGTTTCAGGTTTAGTCCTTGAGTTTCTAAAGTTTTCCGAAGCCCATGTGATTCCAGCCAAAAGAAAATTGGCAATTCTTTGATCCACCAAGTCTTTTCCTAAGCCCTTAGCTATGTTTGCCACTGTCCCAGAGACAGAGCATTTTTTTATATCCAGACAATTAACCTCTCCAAATCTTTCATTTAAAGCGTTATTGTCTATATTTAAAATAGGGACCCTGTTAAAAAGTTCTCCTTTCTGGCTGATTTTTTTGCCCAAATTTTCCATTGACTGAGACCCTAAAGAGATAATAAGGTCAGGATCCTCCTCTTCCTTATGAAAAAACTTTTGAGACGAAAGAGAAATGTCTTGCGGGGAAATATCTTTTTCTAAATGATCTAAATATATCTTTAGACCATTTTTGTTTCTCTC
>CAZHQQ010000060.1:0-3045 GCA_964534925.1 uncultured Candidatus Saccharibacteria bacterium
ATAATGATAGGGAGCGTTTAGGTTTAGATTCTCTAAAGCAAAATGATCTCTTAAGCGAAGCAGCTTATCTTAAAGCAGAAGATATGCTTAAAAATGGTTATTTTAGCCATGAAAGTCCTTCGGGTGTGACTCCTTGGTATTGGATAGAAGAAGTAGGATATGACTACAAAACAGCTGGAGAAAATTTAGGCATAGGTTTTTTAGATTCGGAAGAAATATATCAAGCGTGGTATGATTCTGTCTTACACCAAAAAAATCTTTTAAATGCTAAATATGATGAAATAGGGATTGCTGTTTTAAGAGGAAATTTTCAAGGAAACGAAACGACCGTTGTTGTCCAATTGTTTGGTTCGCAAAAAAGGGAAATTTTTCCTCAAGAACCTTCTATTATTGAAGAATCAACAAAAGAAGATGATAAAGATGAAAAGATTGTTAAACCCGATACGGAAGGAGAGGCAACAGAACAAGAAGTAGCAGGGCAAGAAATAGCTAAAAAAGAACCAGAAAAAGAAGTTCTATCAGAGGAATCTTCAAAAGAAGAATTGCCACTTGAAAATTATAAAGATAACCTTGAGAATAAAACAAAAGGATCATTGATCGGATTTTCAAAATTTATGGCAAAAGATTATAACGATTTTATCCAAAAATTAATCTTTTATTCTCTTTGCTTAATTACTTTTCTTTTGATGGTAAATGCTATTGTTAAATTTGATATTCAACACAGAGATTTAGTTTTTAAGGCAGCTGGTTTTTCTATAATCTTAATCGCTTTTGGTCTTTTGAACAAAGAATTTATTATCCAAAATATTCCTCACGCTCTCTTGCTGAATATTTTTTAAAGGTTTATGAAATTAATTTCTAATCGATTTTTTGGAGAAAAAATAAAAAGGCTCTGGAAGCCATTTTTTGTTTTTTTCTTAATAAGTCTTTTAATATTTAACTGGAATAAAATTTCTTGGATGTTTAATTATCAAGTAATGTCCCAATTTTTTTCAGGTATTGTTGGTAACGAAGTTTCGGAAATTGATTTTTCAAAAAATATAGAAAACGATTTAGATAATTTTGAATATACCGAGAAAGAAAATAGTATTGAAATTTATAAGATCGGGATTGAAGTTCCTTTGATTTTTCCAGAAACTTCAGAAAACGAAATAGTTCATAAGGCACTTGACGAAGGAGTGGTTCATTTCCCCGATTCTGTTTTGCCTGGACTTTCGGGTAAAACAATAATTTTAGGTCATAGTGCTCCTGAAGGGTGGCCCAAGATTAAATACGATTGGGTATTTACTCGTATTGTTGAGCTTGAAAAAGAAGATGAAATTTTTGTTTATTTTAATCACAGAAAGTATTTCTATAAAGTAGAAGAAACAATCTTTATTGAGAAGGGAGAGGAAGTCCCTGACTACCTCTTGACAAATTCTGAAAATATGTTAGTATTAATTAGTTGTTGGCCTCCCGGGAAAGACCTAAGAAGGATAGCAATAATAGCGAAATTAGAAATTTAATTAGTAATTTTAAAAATAAATAAGGAAAAAAAAGGAGAGAAAAGAAATGAAAAGAATGAAAAGAAAGAATGTCTTGGTTTTAGTTATTGTTATTTCTGTGTTACTTCTAAATGGTTGTTGTTATGTTTGTCCCCCTATCAACCTTGAAATGTCAACAACAGATAAGACTAAATGCGAAGTATTAGAAGCATTAAGAGAAGTTACTAGCGAAACGGACCATCGATTTGTAAAGGATAAATTATATAAATTACCCAACCTAGAAGATACTATGAGGATTTTTGATGATTTTGAACTTTGTCAAGTTGATGTTTTTTCGGCCTTTCATGCATTGCCGGGATGTAAAGATATTCCTTTTGGATATATTGAATATCCTGACGGAATGAAAACTCACATAACGGCGGTCTACAACACGATTAACGATAGAATAGAGTTTTATAAAGTTTACAAAGACAAGATGGTAAGGATGTACGATAATCCTTATGTAGTGAAAGCTGTAATATCCTAAAAAAAGGGCACCATTCTAACTTCAAAGAATGGTGCCGCTTTATTGACAATGTTAATCTTATATGTTATTAATCAATTATCTTTAAAATCTTAATAATGAAAGGAGAAAAGAAATGAAAAGGACTTTGTCAATTTTGTTTGTCTGTTTTATCTTAACTCTGTGTTGTGTTAATGTTGTCGGCGCAATGTCGCCAAGCATAGAATCTATTACGCCCCTAGAGCTAAATCACGATCAAGTGTTAAATCTTCTAAAGGAGGTCTTCCCCAATAGTATTTTTTGGGGAGTGGAAGGAGGAAAATTTTACATCCTTCCTGTAGTAGAATTGAGAAAGTTAATAGCAAAGGATGGTACGGACAGTTTGGAATTGCCGGATAGTGGCGATTATGCAATGAGGATAATAGGAAACTTCTCTAGTTCCTATCCGTTCGTCCCTATCGGGTTCGTAAAAACGCCCAAAATGATTTGTAATATAACTATTGCTTTCTGGCTTGGAGAAGCCCACATTTTTTATCTGAATCCGAAGACGGATCAGATGAAAAAAGTCTCAGAAGACAATAACGTAAAAGTTGTTATTATCTTTTAAGAAAAAGGGACACTTCGGTGTCCCTCTTATTTTATAAAAGACTTGACGTAATTTTATAAAGCACTTGACATATTTGGACAAATGAGATATAATACGGTATTATCTTAATTATAAAAATTTATTAATAAAAAAAATAATTAAAAAAGTATGAAAATAAAAAAAATGATAAAAAATAAATCTAAATTAGTTAAAAAAGGATTTTCAATATTTTTGACTGGTTTTCTTTTGATACAACCAGTTTTTGGGTTGGTTTCAGCGAGTGATTTTGAAGATCCAACCAGTGACTACGTATGGGATTATAATGACGGTTCAGATGATGAGCCAGCCAGTGATTATGTTTGGGATTATGATTCAGGTAGTGGAGATGACGGATCAGAACCTGTAAGTGATTACGATTGGTATTATTATTCAGATGATGAGCCAGCCAGTGATTATGTTTGGGATTATGATTC
>CAZHQQ010000061.1:0-2983 GCA_964534925.1 uncultured Candidatus Saccharibacteria bacterium
CAACTAATCCTCTAACTAAAAATATCAACGTAAACCCAATTACCGTATAAATCATTATGTCTTTACCTTTCTGAAGTCTACTCGTATCCCCTCCAGACGTTAAAAAAACAAAACCTCCAAACATAAATAAAAGAGGGGTAACTACCAATCCTATAACAAAGATAAAATTAATAAGCGAATCTATTAATTCTACAATAGTTCCAAAAGTAAGAGGATTTTCAAACTCAATTAGTCCTGCGTTAGTCCCTAAGGGAAAAATAAAAACTAATATAGATAAAGATATTAGTGATAAGATTAGAAAATTTTTTTTGATATTAGCTGACATAAAACAAAACAATAATCACTTAGTAAAAAGTAAAGCGTAATGATATGCCCCAGCTTCAATTTCTTTCTTAAATTTCAGTTCTAAACTTTCAGTCATCTTTTTAACATCTTCTATCGAAATCTTCCCTTCTTCAGGACCAATTAAAGAACTTTCTTTCCAATCTACGATTAAAACCATTCCTCCACTTTTCAACACTCTAAACGATTCTTTTATAACTTCCTTTCTATTCTCAACTTGAAATAAGAGATTAGTTAATAAAACTAAATCAACTGATTCATTATTTAAAGTAGATCCTTTTTCGTCTTCAATGTCAGAGATTATAGTCTTGACACCAATAATTCCTTTTGCTTTGCATTCTGACTCCAAAACAGAAAGAGGTTCTTCTAGTATGTCAATCGCAAAAATCCTTCCTTCGTTTATTTTCTTAGCTAAAGGTATTACCCATCCTCCAGAACCGCAACCAAAATCAGCTGCAACCATATTTTCTTTCAGCTTAATCTTGTCTAAAATTTCTTCTGGTTTTAAAAATCCACTCATATGTTTCTAATTAAATAAACGCTGCCGAGGCAATCTTGTCATCTCCCCCCATCTTCATAATTCTTACTCCTTGAGTAGCTCTCCCTAATTTAGAGATAGACTTTATTTTAGTTCTAATGACGTGTCCACTTTGTGAAATGACTATCAAGTCTTCTTCGTCTTTTAATATTTTAAAACTTGCGATCTCCCCCGTTTTTTTATTTATTTTCGCCGCTTTAATTCCCATTCCACCTCTTTTTTGAGATTTAAATTCTTTAAGCTCCGTCCTTTTACCATAGCCATTTTCCATTACAACCATCAAATATTTCTTTAAAGTCTGTTTTTCGTCCCCCTTTTTCAATCTAATAATATCCATTCCCACAACCTCATCTCCTTTTTTCAACCTTATTCCTCTAATACCAGAGGCAGTTCTTCCCATTGCCCTTATTTCTTTTTCTTTAAATCTTATTGATTGTCCTTTTTTGGTCACTAAAACTATTTCGTCGTTTCCGCTTGTCTTTGAAACTTGTCTTAGGGCATCTCCTTTTTTAAGAGAAATAGCAATTAATCCTGACCTTCTGACATTACTGAAATCATCAAGTGAAGTTTTCTTGATTATACCATTCTTGGTAGCCATAACCAAAAAATTGAAATCTTCTTTTTGATTTTTATCTCCCAAAGAAAAGAGAGTTAAGATTCTGTCGTCAGAGGATATTTCAAGGAAATTTAGAAGACCTCTTCCTTTGGCAACCCTACTTCCTTCAGGAATTTCGTAAGAAGGAATCTGGAAAACTTTTCCAGAATCAGTAAAGAAGAAAAGCTTGTCATGGGTTTGAGCTGAAAGAAAATGTTCAACAATATCATCTCCAACTGTTTTTAGCCCCATAAATCCTTTTCCTCCCCTCCTCTGCTTTCTATAAAGAGAAGGATTAACTCTTTTTATATATCCTCCCCTAGTCAATGTTATAATAGTTTCTTCCTGAGGAATTAAATCTTCTTCAGCAAATTCACCAACTTTCTGAACATAAACTTTAGTTCTTCTTTCGTCTCCAAATTCTTTCTTCGCAGAGTTAAGTTCTTGCTTGACTATTTCTTTTATTTTCTTCGGACTTTTTAATATCGCATCATATTCTTTAATTTTCTCCTTAAGTCCTTTGAGTTCTTCTTCTATTCTCTTCCTTTCAAGTTTTGCCAGAGCAGAAAGTTTTGTCTCTAAGATTGCGTTCGCTTGAATCTTGGTTAACTTGAATCTCTTCATCAAGTTTTTCAAAGCTTCCTCTCTATTCTCAGATCTTTTGATAACCTTAATAACCTCATCAATCTCAGCAAGACATTTATGCAGCCCTTCCAAAATATGTTCTCTTTCTTTCGCTTTCTTTAATTCATATTTTGTTCTCCTTTCCACCACAATCTTCCTATGTTCAAGAAAATACTCCAAAGCATCTGCTAAAGAAAGTGTTTTGGGCTGGATTTTACCAACCAAAGCTAGCATATTCAAATGATATGTTTTCTGAAGGTCGGTAAACTTATAAAAACGGTTAAGTATTTTTTGAGCAAAAGCTCCTTTTTGGAGGTCAATCGCTATTCTCATCCCGTCTTTATCGGACTCATCTCTAATATCTTTTATTCCAGTAACTTTTTTATTCTGAACTAATCCTGCAAATTGCTTTACTAGTTTTGATTTTTGAACTTGATAAGGAATTTCAGTAATTATAATCTGAGAACGTTCATTCTCTGCCTCTTTTATTTCCGCTTTTCCCCTAGTCACGATAGGACCTTTCCCTTGAGAATAGGCCTCTATAATTTCCTTTCTATTAAAAATAGCTCCTCCTGTTGGAAAATCAGGACCTTTAACGAATTTAAAAAGGTCTTCGGTGTCAGCTTTAGGATTATCCAGAAGATAGATAGAAGCATCCACAACCTCAGTAAGATTATGAGGAGGGATATTTGTAGCCATTCCTACTGCAATACCCAAAGAACCATTTAAGAGAAGCTGGGGTAACGGAGAAGGTAAAACGGTTGGCTCTCTTCTGCTTCCGTCATAATTATCCGTAAAGTCAACTGTTTCCTTGTTGATGTCTTTGAGCGTTTCCTCACCTACCTTCGACATTTTACATTCTGTATATCTCTGAGCTGCTGGAG
>CAZHQQ010000062.1:0-2954 GCA_964534925.1 uncultured Candidatus Saccharibacteria bacterium
GCCATAGCCAGAGGTGATAAAAAAACGGCTCTAGAGTTAATCCATAAACATATTAAAAAAGGAGATTCTCCTTTTTATCTTCTTTCAATGATCAACTATCAGTTTAGGAATATTATCAACGTAAAAGATATGGATGAAAGAAAAAAAAGTTACAGAGAAATAATAGAAGAAAGCGGAATACACCCTTTTGTCGCGAAGAAAACTTTTGCTCTTTCTAAAAAATTTAGTATGGAGAATTTAAAAAAGATCTACCGAAGAATTTTTCAGGCAGATCTCAGTGTTAAAACTGGGAAAATAGAAGCAGAAGCGTCTCTAGATTTTCTAATTTCTATTATTTAATTTTTTCCTCTTTGTTTACTTTTTTTGTCAGTCTCGATTTTCTTCTTGAGGCTGTATTTTTTTTTATGATATTCTTTTTTGCTGCCTTATCTAAACTCTTTTGGATTTGAGGCAGGAGAGACTTAGCTTCTTCTATTTTCTTCTCTGAAATCAAAAGCTGGAACTTTTTTAGAAGTTCTTTCATTTTGTTTTTTTGTTTCAAGTTTCTTAATTTCCTCTTATCATTTTTTCTTAATGATTTTTTGGCTGATTGAATTATTGGCATATTGTAATAACATTAGCATTATTTAATTTTTTTTTCAACTAATTGCTTTTTTTATCCTTTTTGTTAAGTTTCTAATCGGTTTCAAAACTGTTATAATGCACTAATGATTAACTATTTGAAAGGGAAAATTATATATAAGGATAATAAATCTTTGACGTTAGAAAATCAAGGGATTGGATTTAAGATTTTTTGTTCCGAAAAAGTGCTCGAAACCTTTAAAGAAGGGGAAGAGGTTGAGATACATACTTTTTTATATTTAAAAGAAGACAAAATGGATCTTTATGGTTTTCCAAGCAGGGCAGAATTGAATCTTTTTAGAATTCTTAAAGGTGTTTCGGGAGTGGGGCCAAAAATCTCCCTCTATCTCTCTTCTTTTGGTTCTATAGAAAATCTTAAGTCCGAAATCGAAAAAGGAGACTTTTATTTAAAAGTGAAAGGGATTGGCGAGAAGAGGATGCAAAAAATACTTTTAGAGCTTACGGGAAAAATTAAGGAAGCTTCCAAAAAGAAAAATAATTTACCAAACGAGGCTATTGATGCTCTATCCTCTCTTGGTTTTTCAAGAAAAGAAGCTGAAAATCTTTTAAAAAAAGTTCCAAAAAGTTTTGAAAAAACAGAAGATAAAATAAAAGAAGCCTTAAAATTAGCTAGAAGATGAAATCTTTAAAAAAATATTCTTCAATTTTTAGCATTAAAAATTTCCTAAAGAGAATTACCCCTAACCGTTTGATTGATTTTTATCATTTTTCCCTTTCTTTTCTAGGGGCTTTTTTTTATAATTTTCCTTCTAGAAAGATATCTATTATTGGAGTTACGGGGACAAATGGTAAGTCGAGTGTAATTGAAATGACCTCAAGTATTTTGAGAGAAGGGGGGGTTAGAACGGCTTCAATCTCCTCTATCCATTTTAGAATTGGCGAAAAACAATGGGTTAATAATTTGAAAATGACAATGCCCGGGAGATTCCAACTCCAAAAATTTTTAAGAAAAGCTGTTCAAGAAAAATGCTCACATGCTTTGATCGAGGTTACTTCGGAAGGAATAAAACAGCATAGGCATAACTTTATTAATTTTAAGACAGCTGTTTTTACAAATCTTACCCCAGAACACATAGAGTCTCATGGAAGTTTTAAAAAATACAGAAATGCAAAAGGAAAACTTTTTAAAACATTAAAAGGCGTTTCTATTATTAATTTAGACGATAAAAATAAAGATTATTTTCTAAAATTTCCCTCTAAAGAGAAATACGGGTATGGAATTAACTTTAAAGGAGAAAGTAATTTTAAAACTATTAAAGCTGAGAATATTGAGATTTTATCTTCTGGAATCAATTTCAAAATTAAAGATGTAGATTTTAACTTGAAACTAAAAGGTCTCTTTAATGTTTATAATTGCCTAGCTTCAATCTGTGTTGGCCTTTCTCAAAAAATGAGTTTAGAAGAATGTAAAAAGGGACTTGAAAAACTAGAGAACATCCCAGGAAGGGTAGAAATTGTTTTAGAGAAGCCATTTATGGTTATTGTTGATTATGCACATACTCCAGATGCTTTAGAATCTTTATATAAAACTGCTTTAAAATTAAAGAAAGGAGGAAAAATAATAGGAATTTTAGGTTCTTGCGGAGGAGGCCGTGATAGATGGAAGAGACCCGAATTAGGCAAGATAGCTTCTTCTTATTGTGATAATATAATTTTAACCAACGAAGATCCCTATGATGAATCTCCTATGGGAATATTAAAAGATATTGAAAAAGGTATAACCTTAAAAAAAGATAAGATTTATGAGATAATAGACAGAAGAGATGCAATAAAAAAAGGATTATCGTTGGCTTCTTTTGGAGATGTAGTTGTTGTCAGCGGCAAAGGATGTGAGCCATGGATGTGTGTTAAAGATGGTAAGAAAATTCCTTGGGATGATAGGAAAATAGCTAAAGAAGAGCTAAGAACCGTTTTCTCGAAAAAATAAAATAAAAATATGAAATTTGTAATTCTTGGTCATTTAATAGGAAGAGATGATATTAGGAAAGTATTTCCCTTAGGGAGATATCTTCCTCTAAAACTTATGGAGGGGTTTGCTTTTGTTCTTCCTGATAAAAAAAGTTTTCAGGTTATGTCTCATTTTAATCCTTTTGGGAAAGCTGAAGGATGGATAGTTGGTTTGGCTCTTACTCCCTATCAAATGATGAATTCTTCAAAAGAAAAAGTAAGAAAAAAAATATTAGAAGCTGCTCTTTTCTCACAAAATAAACTTGGAGCAGACATTCTTATGCTTGGGGCGTTAACGGCTCCTTTAACCTCAGCTGGGAATTGGCTTATCAACAATCCTGATATTAAGATGAATATTACTACAG
>CAZHQQ010000063.1:0-2917 GCA_964534925.1 uncultured Candidatus Saccharibacteria bacterium
TATTGGGTGTTGAGAATGCTGTTTAAAAATTAAAAATTAATTTTATGAATATACAAATAAAATTTGAAAATATAGAGAGTGAAGAGCGATTAAAAGATTATGCGCGAGAAAAAGTTATGATGCTGACAAAATATTTAGGAGATATACAAGTAATAGATGCGAAAGTAAAATTGTCTATGACTTCTAAGCATCACCAAAAAGGTGATATCTATGAATGTGAAATTGCTTTAGCTTTACCTGGAGAAACTTTACGAGTTTCTAAAACAACTAGTGATATATATAAAGCAATTGATAAAGTTAAAAATCATTTGGAGCGGGGAATTAAGAGATATAAAGAGAAATAAATAAATAATAATAATCAAAAAAAAGGCCGGGTCGCGTTAGCGCTCGGCTTTTTAGGACAGGGTAACTCGTGAAGGGACGTTTCCCTTCAATACCCAAGGCTTGTGCGTGGATCATCAGGGGGGTGTTCTCCTCCTGTAATAAGAGGTGGTTTTTCAGCGGGTGGTCCTTCTGGACTCTGTTCAGGTGAGTTTCCTTTACCCCCTCCCAATGCCGTTGAAAGATCAAACAACGATTGTTGAGGTGCAAGATGCGTTTCCATCGTTAGTCTCCCTTTCTAGGAAAAAGTTATTATGATTATATAATAAGAAATAGAATTTGTCAAGTTTTCAAAAGTAAATACCTGTGATATTATAAGAATAGCTAAATATAATGCGAATTTGCATTATATTTTTAATATAAAAACTCAATTATGCCTATATTTAAGAAAATTTTTGGTGATCCAAATGATAAAGTACTGAAAGGAATCCAGCCAATAATAGATGAAATAAATAACCTTGAAGAAAAATTCAAGTCTTTTTCTGATGAAGAATTAAAAGGAAAAACAAAAGAATTTAAAGAGAGAATAGAAAAAGGAGAAAATCTTGACGGCCTTCTGCCTGAATCTTTTGCTCTTGTCAGGGAAACTTCAAAAAGAACTTTGGATCAAAGGCATTTTGATTGTCAACTTTTAGGAGGGATAGTTCTTCATCAAGGAAAGATTGCTGAAATGAAAACGGGAGAAGGGAAAACACTTGCTGCAACTTTACCTGTCTATCTTAATGCTTTGAGTGGAAAAGGTGTTCAAGTTGTTACTGTTAATGATTATCTTGCCAAGAGAGATGCAGTTTGGATGGGACAAGTATATTATAAGCTAGGTCTTTCTGTTGGATGTATTACTCATGGAGAAGCTTTTCTCTACGATCCAGAATATAAAAGCGAAGAATTAACTGAAGAAAATAACGAGAGAGATGAAAAGAGAGATTTGATTGGAGGATTTAAAGTAGTTGATTCTTATCTAAGGCCTGTCTCGAGAGAAGAAGTTTATTTGGCAGATGTAACTTATGGTACTAATAATGAATTTGGTTTTGATTATCTAAAAGATAATATGGTTTACGACTTAAAGAAAAGAGTCCAAAGAGATTTTAATTTTGCTGTCATAGACGAGATTGATTCAATATTAATTGATGAGGCAAGGACGCCTCTAATTATTTCTTCTCCTGACGTAGAGTCTTCTGAAATGTACGGAGAATTCTCAAAGATTATTCCGAAACTTAACAAAGAGAATGATTATGAAGTTGATGAAAAAATGAAAGCAGTCACCCTAACAGAAGAAGGAGTTAATAAGATTGAGAAGATATTAGGATTAGGAAATATTTATCAAGAAAAGGGGATAAGATATCTTCATCATTTAGAACAGGGACTTAAAGCTGAGGTTTTATTCAAGAGAGACAGGGATTACGTTGTTAAGGAGGGTCAAGTTATGATTGTTGATGAGTTTACGGGGAGATTATTACCAGGCAGAAGATTCTCTGGGGGATTACACCAAGCGTTAGAAGCAAAAGAAGGAGTAAATGTTAGACCTGAATCATTAACCCTTGCTTCTATTACCTTCCAAAATCTTTTTAGAATGTATCCTAAACTGGCTGGTATGACCGGAACCGCAGTCACTTCAGCTGAAGAATTTGATAAGGTTTACGGTTTAGAGGTTATAATTGTTCCTACTAATAAGGATTTAATTAGGGATGATATGCCAGACCAGATATTCAAAACATTTGAAGGAAAAATGAAAGCTGTAGTTAGAGAAATAAAAGAGTGCCATGATTCAGGTCAGCCTGTTCTTGTCGGAACAGTTTCTATTGAAAAGAATGAATACTTAGGGAAACTTCTCGAAAGAGAAGGCATCCCTCATAATATTTTAAATGCAAAATATCACGAGAGAGAAGGTGAAATTATAGCTCAGGCAGGAAGAAAAGATTCTGTGACCATAGCTACCAATATGGCAGGTAGAGGTGTTGATATTGTTCTCGGGGGTAACCCTCCAAAAGAAGAATTTGCCGAAGAGGTCAGAAAGGTTAAGGGTTTGAGAGTAATAGGGACAGAGAGACATGAAGCAAGGAGAATTGACAATCAATTAAGAGGAAGATCGGGTCGTCAAGGAGACCCAGGTTCTTCTCGATTTTTCGTTTCTTTAGAAGACGATCTCTTACGTATATTTGGAGGAGATAGGGTAAAATCTTTAATGGAAAAATTCAATTTTCCTGAAGATCAGCCTATCGAAGCTAAAATAGTTTCAGGGATTATTGAATCTGCCCAAGGTAAAATTGAAGGAATGAATTTTGACATAAGGAAGCATTTGCTTGACTATGATGACGTTGTGAATAAACATAGAGAAGTTTTTTATAAAAGAAGAAAAAGTGTTTTAGAAGATTTCAAGAATTCAAAATTAAAAGAAAAGATTATTGAGATTATTAAGAAAAATGGTTTATCGGAAGCTGAATATGAAAAAAAAGAAGCAGAGATAGGAGAAGAAAAAATGAGAGAAGTTGAGAAGATTCTATCTCTGAGAATTATTGATTCTTTATGGATGGATCAT
>CAZHQQ010000064.1:0-2860 GCA_964534925.1 uncultured Candidatus Saccharibacteria bacterium
TTGACATCTTCTATATTCTGATTTTTCTTCGCTAATCCTGATTCTATTAGAATTTCCATTATTCTTTTCAAGTCACAATATTTTTTAAGTTCTTTGATTTGCTCTAAATCAAATTTATACTTTTCGTTTTTCTCGTAAAGTTTCCTTACCAGCCTCTGGGCTATAATCACATTCAACGTAGATGATATTAAAAAAGGTTCAGCCCCCATATCAATTAGACGAGGAATAGCTCCTCCAGCAGAAGTAGTATGAAGAGTAGATAAAACAAGATGACCTGTAAGGGCAGCATTTATAGCAAGCCCTGCCGTTTCTCCGTCTCTTATCTCACCAACCATAATTATATCTGGGTCTTGCCTTACTAAAGCTCTTAGTCCAGAAGCAAAACTTAATCCAATTTTTGGTCTTACTTGAATTTGATTAATTCTTGGTATTTGGTATTCAATCGGGTCCTCAACGGTTGAAATATTTATTTCAGGGGTATTAAGTATTTCAAGCATTGAGTATAAGGTTGTAGTTTTACCACATCCAGTTGGACCTGTTATCAAAATCATCCCTGTCGGTTTTCTTAAATTAGTTCTTACGTTCTCAAAACTCTCTCCACTTAATCCCAATTCCATTAAATCAAATGCTCTCCCACTTTCCGGCAAGAGACGCATCACAATCTTTTCTCCATTAAAAATAGGAAGAATAGAAACACGGATTGAATATTTGTATTTCTCGTCCTCAAATTTACATCTCCCGTCTTGAGGAAGACGATGTTCATCAAGTTTTAAGTTTGAGAGTATTTTAATTCGAGCTACAATTCCTTGATTGAGATTTTTCGGTATAGTCATCGCATCATGAAGTATGCCATCTATCCTGTACCGAACAACTACTTCCTTTTTTAAAGGTTCAATATGAACATCCGAAGCACGATCCAAAATCGCATGTTTTATCAAGGCATTAACAATTTTAATAACGGGTGCTTCAAAAGCTATATCTTCAAGTTTCTTTGATTTCTCTTTTTCAGTATCCCTTCTTTCCTTTTTGATAATAGCTCCAAATTCTGCTTTTAAACTTTGACGATACTGCTTTAATGCGTTATTAATACTTTTGGAATCGGTCAGTCTTGGTAAAATCTTTAACCCAGCTTTCTTTTTAATAAAATCTATCATTTGAAGATCTCTAGGATTTATCATAGCAACCTCAAGGGCATTCTCTCTTTTTCTAAAAGCAACAATATTATGAGACCTTGCAATAGATTCTGGAATAATTCTTAAGATTTCGGAAGATATTCTTTCTTTTTGAAGATTTACAAAAGGAATTCCGAGAATGTATGCTTTTGTTTTAATAAGTTCTTCCTCTTCAATAAAACCTTCAGAAACTAATAAGTCCCCAATTTCCTTCTCGGTTTTCTTGGCTTCCTTTAAAACTTTATTAAACTGCTCCTTTTTTACAAGACCAGCATCCAAAAGAAATTCTTTTAATTGTTTAATTCCAACCTGCATATTTTGCTACTTAATTGCCAGCTTTATTTTTTCTAATACTTCTTTCATTTTATAATTTGCCTTAACAAGATAATCCTTAGCACCAAGCTCGATTGCCTTCTGGACATCTCCTGCCGATTCAAGATTAGTCAGGATAATAACAGGTGTATCTTTAATATCTTCGTCTTTCCTTATATCCTCTAAGACCTCAAAACCATTCATTTTAGGAAGAATAAGGTCAAGAAGTATTAAGTCAGGTTTTTCTGATTTTGCTAATCTTAAACCAGACTGCCCGTCTATGGCTTTTATCACTTGATATCCTTCCTCTGTTAACAGGTCTCCGAAAGTTTCCTGAAGAGCGCTTTCATCCTCTATAAATAATATTTTTTTCACCCCGTTAGAAGTCTGTCTTTATATAACGAGATAGTTAATTTCAGACAGTTCTATTATTTTTCATTAGTACCCCATTTTTTCCGGTAAGGACTTCTGATGGGGTTCATAAGTTTATTTTGTTGGCAATGTGAAATAAAAGGTTGAACCTTTTCTAAATTCAGACTCAAACCATATTTTACCTCCCATTTTTTCTATTATTGATTTTGAAATATATAAACCTAACCCTGTCCCTTGGGTACGATATTTCATCGTTTCCTTTCCCCTAAAAAATTTCTGAAAGATATATTTTTCATCATCTTTAGAAATTCCTATCCCATTATCTTCTATCTTAAAAACAATATGGGAATTTTTCTTGTAAAGAAAGACATCAACCTTACTTTTTCTTTTTTCATCAGATAGAGAAGTGTATCGAACAGCATTGTCAACCAAATTCTCAAGAACAATTTTTATTTTAGAAATATCTGCCAGAACTTTTGGTAAATTTTGTTCATTTTTGACAGATACTTTCACATTGGAGGCATTAGCTAATGGCTCTGATTTTGAAACAACTTCTTTTGCTAACTTTTCTAAAGAGAAAAACGTTTTATTAAAGTTCAAATTCCCTCCTTCAATTTTTGAAACAGTTAAAAGTTCTGATATTAATTCCTGAACTCTGTCTGTGTTTTCTCTTAAAATCTCTAAATATTTTTTCTGCTTTTTCCCTAAGTCCCCCGTTCTTCCCGACAAAAGAAATTCAGCCACCCACTGACAATTTGAAACTGGAGCTCTAAGCTGATGAGAAACTACTTTTATAAATTCAGATTTCAGTCGATTTGCTTCGCTAATCTTCTCAAGACCCCTACTTAAAGCGAAATTAACAAAAAGAAGTCCAAGACCAATTGTAACTACTATTGAAGCAACCAAAATAGGGTCTTCGATAACTCTGCTCCCAATAGAATAGCCAGCAAGAACAATAGCTATTATAGCCACCCCCATTATTACAAAGAAAGAATGAGGATTTT
>CAZHQQ010000065.1:0-2857 GCA_964534925.1 uncultured Candidatus Saccharibacteria bacterium
TCAAAGGAAATACAAAAGATATCAGGGTATATTTCAGAGGGTGCTGATGCTTTTATGAAAAGGGAGTTTAGGGTATTGGCTATCGCTCTTTCAGTTTTAGCTGTTATTCTTTTCTTTCTAGAGAGTGCCAATCTAGCTGTTGTTTTTTTGGCTGGTGCTTTTATCTCCGCTCTTACGGGATATATTGGAATGAAGATAGCTACTCAGGCTAATGGAAGATGCTGTAATGCTGCCCTTTCAAGCTTTTCTAAATCATTTAGAATTGCATACAATTCTGGTTCTGTCATGGGAATGATGGTTGTAGGATTTGGTCTTCTCGGCCTTCTTTTAGTATGGAGTTTCTTTAGGGATCCCAATCTTTTAGTAGGATATGCCTTTGGTGCTTCGCTTGTAGGCCTCTTTTTAAGAGTAGGAGGGGGAATATATACGAAGGCAGCTGATGTTGGTGCGGATTTGGTAGGTAAGATTGAAGTCGATATTCCAGAAGATGATCCAAGAAATCCAGCAGTTATAGCTGATGCCGTAGGAGATAATGTTGGAGATGTCGCAGGCATGGGAGCTGATTTGTTTGAATCATATGTTTCGGCAATTAGTGCAAGTATTATAATTGGGGTTCCTCTTTTCGGAGACAAAGGATTAATTCTTCCCATCTTACTTGCTTCGGCTGGTATAGTATCTTCGATAATTGGAAACTTCTTTGTTAAAATTAAGAAAGAGAAAGAAGAAGATTTTCAAAAGCAAACAGAGCAAATCAGAAATTCTATGTTTAAAGGACAGACGATAGCCAATGTCTTGATGATTATTTCGGCTTGGGTTATTTGTCATTATTACGGTAATAATAACTTGTTTTTTGCTCTTATTTCTGGACTTTTGGCAGGTATCTTAATAGGAGAGGTTACTAAATATTATACTTCAGATAAATATAAGCCTGTTCTTGAGATAGCAAAAATTTCAAAGAGCGGGACGTCCTTAAATATTATTGAAGGCCTTTCCCAGGGGATGATTTCAACTGCTGTTCCTACTTTAGCAGTTGTTGGAGCAATGATTGTTGCTTTTGATTTTGCGGGTCTCTACGGAATTGCTCTTGCTGCTGTTGGCATATTAGCTACCTTGGGGATTAACCTTTCTTCTGATTGTTATGGTCCTATCGTTGACAACGCAGCTGGTATATCGGCGATGGCAGGATTACCTTCTGATGTTAGGCAAAAGACAGATGCTCTTGATTCGGTAGGGAATACAACGGCTGCCACCGGAAAAGGATTTGCCATAGGTTCTGCAGCATTAGCTTCCCTTGCATGGATTACCGTTTTCTTCGAAAAGGCGGGAACTAATATGGTAAATATTATTGACCCGAGAGTAATTGGAGGATTTTTCATAGGAGGCGCTCTTTCGTTTTTCTTTTGTGCTATTACTATGAAGGCTGTTTCTAGAGGTGCTTTTCTGGTTGTCGATGAAGCAAGAAGACAATTTAAAGAAATTAAAGGGATAATGAAAGGGAAAGAAAAACCTGAATATTCAAAATGTGTTGACCTGATTACAAAGAAAGCTTTAAAAGAAATGATTCTGCCTGGATTCCTAGCAATCTCTGTCCCCATTCTTACAGGAGTAATTTTGGGAATAGAAGCTTTGGGCGGATTACTTCTGGGGGCTTTAGTTTCTGGATTTCTTTTGGCTGTTATGATGTCTAATGCTGGAGGTGCGTGGGATAATGCCAAGAAGTATATAGAGATGGGGAATCTTGACGGTAAAGGTTCCGAGGCCCACAAAGCTTCTATTATTGGTGATACAGTTGGAGACCCTATGAAGGATACGTCTGGTCCTTCTTTAAATATATTAATTAAATTAGTGGGAGAAGTTTCTGTTATCTTTATGCCTCTTTTTCTGCTTCTAAAGTAAATGAAAATATTAATCAAAGAAATACCAAAATCAAAGAAAGAAATTGAAATAGAAGTTCCAAAAGAGGAATTTCAAAAATTCTATCAAATCTCTTTAGAAGAGCTGAGTAAGGATGTGGAAGTCCAAGGGTTTAGAAAGGGGAATGCCCCAAAAGGAGTAGTTGAAGAAAAGATTGGAAAAGAAAGGATTTTATCAGAAGCAACACAGAAAGTCATCGAATTAAACTACTTTAAAGCTGTTAAAGAAAACAATCTTGAGGTTTTGGGAGAACCAAAAATCGAAATTACCAATACTAGTCCCGAAGAACCTTTAAAGTTTAAAGCAACAGTTTCTGTTATGCCTAAGGTTCTTCTGCCTGAATATGAGAAGATAGTTAAGAATGTCAAAAAGAAAAAAGTTGAAGTTTCAGAAAAAGAATTAGATGATAATCTTAAGTATCTCAGAAGAAGTAAAGCCAAGTTCACCTTAAAAACAGAACCTTCAGAAAATGGTGATTGGATCGAGATAGACTATACAATTAAAGAGAAAGACAAAGACATGTCTCCTTCTTACAAAGATTCTTTTATCCTAGGAGAAGGAAAGCTTGTTAAAGGATTTGAAGAAAAAATAGTTGGAATGAAAGGAGGAGAAGAAAAAGATTTCCAGCTTTTCGTAGATAAAAAGATGGCAGAGAATCTTTCTCGGTCAGTTAATTCTTCAGGTTCTTCAAAAGAAGAAACCTCTTTTCATGTCAAAATGAAATCAGTCCAAAATATGGAGCTTCCTTCTTTGGATGATAATTTTGCTCAGGGACTTAGGATTCCTGGTTTCAAAGAGGAAGGTTTTGAAAATATTAATGCTTTGAAACAGACGTTGGAATCAAACATCGCTAGACAGAAAGAATCGGAGGAAGTTCAGAGACACAGAAGAGAAATGTTAGAAAAAATAGCTGAAAAATCAGAAATAGATATTCCTGATATTT
>CAZHQQ010000066.1:0-2726 GCA_964534925.1 uncultured Candidatus Saccharibacteria bacterium
GAAGTAGTCGAAAAAATTAAAAAATATATCTAATATGAAAAGAACTCTTAATTCAAAAGTTTCTGAAAATATTGGGGAAAAAGTAAAAGTTTTTGGTTGGGTTAATTCCAGAAGAAATCATGGAAAAATAATTTTTATTGACCTAAGAGATAGAAGTGGGATTTTACAAGTAGTTTTTACCCCAAAAGATAATTCTTACGAATCTGCTCAGAAGTTGAGACCTGAATGGGTAGTTGGGATAGAAGGAGAAGTAAAAGAAAGACCTGAGAATATGATAAACGATAAGATTAAAACGGGGAAAGTTGAATTAAAAGTAGACTCTTTGGAAATATTAAGTAAGTCGGAAGCTATTCCTTTCTCAATCGAAGGCGATGGTTATGATATTGATGAGAAAAAAAGATTGGAATATCGATATCTCGATCTTAGGAGAAAAAGATTGCAAGATAATCTGAGGATTCGTCAAAAGGCATTTTTCTTTATGAGGGATTATTTACAAAAAGAAGACTTTACCGAGATAGAAACTCCTATATTAACAAAATCTACTCCTGAAGGAGCTCGTGATTTTATAGTTCCTGCCAGATTACAAGCTGGAAAATTTTATGCTCTTCCTCAATCTCCTCAACAATACAAACAACTTTTAATGGTTGCTGGTTTTGAAAGATATTTTCAAATAGCAAGATGTCTCAGAGACGAAGACCCAAGGTCAGATAGACAAGCGGAATTTACTCAATTAGATGTGGAAACCTCTTTTATGAGTCAGGATGAAATTTTATCTTTGACAGAAGATTTATTTATTAAACTTATTAAAGAAGTTTTCCCTGAAAAAAAGATACTTGAAGCTCCTTTCCCTAGGATTACATTTAAAGAATCAATGGAAAAGTATAAGACAGATAGGCCTGATATTAGAAAGAATAAAGAAGATCCCAATGAACTTGCGTTTTGTTTTGTGACGGATTTTCCCGCTTTTGAATGGCACGAAAGAACTAAAAACTGGGGAGCTATGCATCATCCCTTTACTCAGACCCAAACAAACGATCTAGCCAAAATTAAAAATAATCCTAAAGAAGTTTTAGCTTATCAATATGATCTCGTTTTGAATGGTTGGGAAATAGGAGGAGGAAGCTTAAGAATTACCGATCTTAATTTGCTCTGTTCTGTATTTGAACTTTTTGGTCATTCTCCAGAAGAGACAAAGGAAAAGTTTAAAAATTACTTCAAGGCCTTTCAATATGGGGTACCTCCTCATGGAGGAATAGCAATTGGGCTCGACAGATTTTTAGCTTTAATGTTCGGAGAATCAAGCATCAGAGAGGTTATGGCTTTCCCTAAAACAGGTGATAATAGATGCCTAATGATGGGAACTCCTTCCGAGATATCAGAAGAGCAACTAAAAGAACTTCACATAAAAATAGCGAAAGAGAAAGACAAATAGACAAGATGAAAAAAAACAAATTGTATTTTACATATTTATTTTTGATTTTGCTTTTTCTTTCAGAAGCATTATTCCTAAAAGAAAAATTAGATCCATACCTATTTAACATATATTACAGACCTCCTTCTTTCGTTTATCAAGCTAGTATAAAGCCTTTCCCGAGAGAAATAAAAACAGAAAAAGAAGAGGGAAAAGAGCCTATAATTTTAAATGTTAACTCAGCTATTGTTGTCCGAGTGTCTGGGGATGACGAAGAAATTCTTTTTGAAAAAGAATCAAAAACGCCGTTTCCTATTGCTTCCTTGACTAAATTAATGACTGCTTGGGTTGTCTTGGAGCATCCAGAATATTATAGTATTTCTGAATCAATTTCTATGTCAGAAGAGGCATTAGAGAAGAATGGAGGAGGAAAGATAAAACAAGGAGAACAAGTTATTTTAAATGATCTTCTCCATGCAATGCTTATCCAGTCAAGTAATGATTCGGCATATGCTATAGCAGAGGCTTTTGATGAAGGAGATAATATCTCAACTCCAAAAGAAAAAGTGAATTCCTTTATATCTCTAATGAATCTTGAAGCTGAAAAACTATTCTTAAAAAAGACTTCTTTTAGTAACTGTACAGGGCTTGATGTGCCTGGACTTAACAAATCAACTTCTTATGATTTAGCTGAATTTGCCAAATATATTTTAAAAAAACATCCTGAAATATTCGAAATTTCTGCTAAACCATATTATCCAATATCAAACAACAAAGGAGATATACTTTATTTAGCAACTAATAGAAATGAACTTTTAGAAGAAATGGATTATTTATTTGGAGGGAAAACAGGATGGACTCCAAAGGCGGGAGGTTGTATTCTTTTGATCCAAGAGATTGGGCAAGAAGATTATTTGATAAGTATTGTTTTGGGAGCTGATTCTCCTCAGGAAAGATTTTCTGAAATTAAGAAATTAATTTATTTAGCTACAAATAATTTAGAGTTCATACAATAATATCGTTTTATTTCGTCTGCGTTCAGCAAGACTAGTATCTCGTCCGCCAGCCGGCGGATTAGGTATCTCGTATCTTGTCATAAACTATCTACCCATCGGCAATAAATCTTTCAAGGCAATAATAGCCTTCCGTCCGCCAGTTGGCGGATTAGGTATCCCGTATCCTGTATCTAGTATCTAGTATCTAGTATCTAGTATTTTCTAACACCTAACACCTAACACCTAACACCTAATACCTATGTTTAGATGTTAGGATGTTAGTATGTTTAAATGATCTCGTTATTTATATGCCTTTTTAT
>CAZHQQ010000067.1:0-2704 GCA_964534925.1 uncultured Candidatus Saccharibacteria bacterium
AGATGTTAGGATGTTAGTATGTTTAAATGATCTCGTTATTTATATGCCTTTTTATCAAAATCCAGAATTAGCCATCAATTTAATCAAGATTTTTATTCTGACTATATCTGCGACTTTCCTCTCCGTTTTTTTTACTCCTGCTTTAACTCATTTTCTTTACAAATATAAAATGTGGAGAAAAAAAGCAAGGACTAAAACAATCACGGGTGATGAAGCTCCTGTCTTTTATAGTCTTCACAAAGAAAGAGAGGTAAGCGTTCCTCGTTTCGGCGGAGTTTTGATATGGGGAGTCTCATTATTAGTTATTTTTATTTTCTTTTTTCTTTCAAAAATTTCAAATAATTTTTGGCTTGAAAAATTAAATTTTCTCTCAAGAGGACAAACTTGGCTTCCTCTTTTTACGCTTATTTCTGCTTCTATAGTTGGGCTTTTGGATGATATTTTACAGGTTTTTGGAAAAGGGACTAATTCTGATGGGGGATTAAAGTTTTCAAAGAGGCTTTTTATTGTTATTTTAATAGGTTTAGTAGGAGCTTGGTGGTTTTATTATAAACTTGATTTTAATAGTATTCATATTCCGCTAGTTGGGGACATCTTCCTTGGTTTTTGGTATATCCCTTTATTTATTATGACTGTTCTTGCTTGCTGGGCCGGGGGAGTGGTGGATGGTATAGATGGATTATCAGGTGGGGTTTTTGCTTCTATATTTGGTGCTTTTGGAATAATAGCTTTTTTCCAAGGTCAAATAAATTTAGCATCTTTTTGTATGGTTATAGTCGGAACAATTTTAACTTTTCTCTGGTTTAATATACCTCCGGCTAGATTCTATATGGGAGAAACAGGTACTTTGGGGCTTACGACAACTTTGGCTGTTATTGCGTTTTTGACAGACTCTGTAATAGTCCTTCCAATTATTGCAGGGATTCTTGTCCTTGAAGCTTCTTCGGTAGTTATACAACTTTTATCAAAGCGATTTAGGAAGAAGAAAGTCTTTCTTTGTTCTCCTTTTCATCATCATCTTGAAGCCAAGGGATGGTCTCCTTGTAAAATAACTATGAGATTTTGGATTATTGGATTTGTGCTTAGCTTCCTAGGTGTCATCTTTAGACTCATTGGTTAAAATGAAATTAAATGAAATAGAAAAAAGGAAAACTTTAATTTTGGGTTTTGGTAGAGAAGGACAAAACACGTTTTTGTTTTTAAGAAATCTTTTTCCAAAAAAGGTTTTTTGTTTAGCAGACGAAAAAGAATTAATTGATTTTTCAGAAAAAGAAAAAGGATTAATCAGCTCAGAGTTAAATTCAAAAAAAATAAAGATTCATTTTGGTAAGGATTATTTAAATTACCTAGAAGATTATGATCTTATTATTAAATCTCCAGGTATTTCTTTTAAAAAAATATCAAAATCTATTCTTCCTAAAATAACTTCTCAAACTAATATTTTCTTTGATAATTTTGAGGGGAAAATAATTGGGGTTACCGGTACAAAGGGTAAGAGCACAACTAGTTCTTTGATATATTCCGTCCTAAAAGATTCGGGGATGAAAGTTTATTTAGCTGGTAATATTGGGAAGCCAGTTTTAGAGTTTATTTTTAAAAAAGATAGTGTTTTTGTTTACGAATTATCCTCTCATCAATTATATAGTTTGAGGAAGAGTCCTAGTATTGCTGTTTTTCTAAATATTTATCCTGATCATCTGGACTATTATAAAGATTTTAACGAATATGTTTCTTCTAAAAAAAATATAACAAAATATCAAGGGAAAGAGGATTATCTTATCTATAATATTAATGATCCGATAGTAAAAAATATTGCGGAAGAATCAGAAGCCAAAAAGATTTCAATTAGAGGAAAATATTATGATTTAAATATTGATGCTGCAAAAAAGGTAGCGAAGATATTTAAAATACCAGAAGAAAATATTTTAAAATCAATTAAAGCATTCAAACCATTAGAACACAGATTAGAATTTGTTGGTAATTTTGAGAATATTGATTTTTATAATGACTCTATGTCGACAATTCCTCAAACCACGATACTCGCTTTAGACTATTTCAAGAATAAGATCCAAACATTAATTTTAGGAGGAAGTGATAAAAATCTTGATTTTAAAGAATTGGCCAATAAAATAGATAATAGCAAGATTAAAACATTAATCTTTTTTCCCGAGACAGGAGAAAAAATTTGGGAAGAAATTCATCAAAAAGTAAAATTTAATCATTTTTTTGTGAATAATATGGAAGAAGCTGTGAAACTTTGTTATTTACATACGGATAAGGACAAAATTTGTTTACTTTCTCCAGCATGTGCCAGTTTTACGAATTTTAAAGATTACAAAGAAAGAGGTAATTTATTTAAAAAAAATATCAAAAAGTTCTTTAACGAAAGAAAGAGTTTGTGATATAATTTAAAGATGGAAAGAAAAATATCTCATTGCCCAGATAGATGGTTATTGATAGTTCTTTTCGTGTTAATAATGCTTGGTTTTTTGATTTTATCTAGTGCTTCCATTTCTTATTCTCAGAAAGAATTCGGTTCACCTCTTTATATATTATTACATCAGTTGAAAATTGGAATCTTGCCTGGAATTTTAATAGGAATTTTATTTTTTAATTTACCTTTAGATTTTGTCAGAAAATACTCTCTGTTCTTCATGTTATTTGTCCTTTTTTTGACATCAATGGTTTTTATTCCTTCTATTGG
>CAZHQQ010000068.1:0-2682 GCA_964534925.1 uncultured Candidatus Saccharibacteria bacterium
CTAATAATTTTGCGCCGCTTTCATACCGCAGTGTTGATGAAAAAGAATACAAAGAGGCAATGCTTACATTTTATGAGTTAAATTCGATTGTACCATTTAAAAAAATATTTATTGAGCAATATGATTTTTCCGCAAGAAATTATGCGATTAAATAGGAAGTAAAATATGATTCTGGAAATTCAAGCTGAAGTAATAGAATAAAATAGATCGGAGCTTAATAGAAGTAAAATTAATTCAGGGCTAATATTGTTATTAGCCCTGCTTTGTTTTATAATAGCTATAAGGATTTGATATTGGTAAAAATATTAATATAATGTATAACGCTGTTGTAAATGATTCTAAAAAGCAGCATTATTTAATCCTTGACAGAATTGTAGGACTATAGTATAATAGTAATATAAATTTGAAAATAAAGGGTCTATTAATCTGTAGGCAAGCAAGCCAACGCTTGTCAGGGGTTCTCTGCAGATGGGTATCTTGGACATATTTATATGCCTGGGATATACCTCGGGTTGATCTTTAGTCTTCGTTTCGAAGGATATTTGCCTGCAGATTAATGGGCCTTTTTTTATACACCAAGAACTCTTTTTACTTCTTCCCGAGAAGTAATGCCTTCTAAAACTTTTATCATAGCATCATCAATTAATTTCGGAAATTTTATCTTTGAAAGTTCTTCTGTTTGAGAATCTGGTATAAGTATTTCAAATATTCCTGATTGTCCTTTATATCCTGTGAAGTTACACTTAGCGCAACCTTTTGCTTCATAAATATTATATCCCTCTTTTTTATTGGATGATGGCTTTTTATGCTTTGGAAAACTTTTTAATGCGTTGTCAATCAATGGGATTATTTCTGCAGGAGCCTTTACTTTCTTTTTGCAATGAGGACAAAGACAACGAACTAATCGTTGCGCGATAACAACGTTAATCGCGGGTGCTAATTCTTTTGAGGGAATTTCTAAACTTTCTAAACGAGATAATACTCCTAAAGCATCATTGGTGTGGATAGTAGATAGAACTAAATGTCCTGTCATAGAAGCCTGCCAAACCAATTGGGCCGTTTCTTTATCTCTGATTTCTCCGATTAGAAAGATATTTGGGTTTTGACGAAGCAAACTACGAAGAGCAGTGGGAAATGTGTATCCTTTTTCTTCGTTTATTTGAGTTTGTATTACTCCTGGCAAACGATATTCGATTGGGTCTTCAACAGTAATAACTTTTACATCTGGTTTGGCAAGTTTTTGGAGTATTGTGAATAATGTAGTGGTTTTTCCCGAAGAAGTAGGTCCAGCAGCTAATATTAATCCTACTTTGTTTTCTAATACTTTTTCTATTTTTTCTTTCTGTTCTTCAAGAAATCCTAGATTTTCTAGATTTAATAAAGAAACTTCACCGCCTAATATTCTTAATGAAGCGGTTTCTCCATATCCTCCTGGGATTATGGAAAGCCTAAGATCAAAAGATTTATCTGGAAGAATAAGTCGGAACCTTCCTTCTTGGACTTCTTGTGTCTCGTCGGTTCTTAAGCCGCTAAGCGTTTTTATTTCATTAATTAATCTTGGATGTTCTCTTACATTAAAAGAAACTAATTTATGAAGAACTCCATCAACTCTTTCTCGTATTTGAGAAATTTTTTCTTCTGGTTCAAAATGGACGTCAGTGGCTCGCGATTTTAAGGCAGCCGCTAAAATTATTGCTATTTGTTTTTCTGAAGATTTATCTTTTAATAAAGATGAGATAGATTTATTCTGTTCAAGTAATTTTTCTATTTGTTTTTCTTCTTCATTATTAATTTCTACACCACGGATTAAAGCTTGAGAGAATAATTCTTTATATAATTCTTTGATATAAGAAATATCACCTGCCACTCTTATAACTTCTTCTAAAGAAGTAACTCCTTCAATAACTTTTGACAAGCCATCATGGAAGAGAGGTACCATCCCTTCATCAATAGCTATTGTTCTTATCTCGTTTTGGTCTGCTTTGGATTCAATGGCTTTCATAATTCTTGTGCTCATATGAAAATATTCAAAAATCCCTATCTGACTTTTATATCCCAACCAATTACATTTTTGACATCCTTTTGATTTATAAAGATAAGGAATGTCTTTAGGAATCTTTACTTTACTTTTTGGAGAGAGAATGACAAAAGCTTCAATTAATTCCTTTTTTATTTTAGGGTCTAGCTTATATTTTTCTCTGCAGTAAGGGCATAGGCGTCTAATTAATCTTTGAGCCGCGATTAGTTTGATAGAGTCAGGAAGAATTTGGGTTTCAGCTCCTAATTCAACTAATCTTGCAATAGTACCGCTAGCTTCGTTGGTGTGCAGGGTGGAAAAAACTAAATGTCCAGTTAGAGAGGCTTGTATAGCAGTTTTCACTGTTTCCTTATCTCTCATCTCTCCAATCATAATAACATCAGGGTCTTGGCGAAGAATCGATTTTAATCCGTTAGCGAAATCATATTTTTTTGATACTTGAGTTTGATTTACGCCAGGGAGCTTATATTCAATGGGATCCTCGATTGTTACAATTTTTACTCCTGGAGAAATTTTGTTTTTTAAAAGCGCGTATAGTGTTGTAGTTTTTCCTGAGCCTGTAGGTCCTGTAATTAAAATCATTCCGTTTGGCGCCGATAGAGCGTGGTTAAAAGTTTTTACATCTTTTTGATTAAAGCCCAAAT
>CAZHQQ010000069.1:0-2669 GCA_964534925.1 uncultured Candidatus Saccharibacteria bacterium
TAAGTCGCTAATTCCTGCAAAATAAGAATTAAATTTTAGATTGTCTTTTTTCATAATCATTCCAATTAAAGAAGAATCAACTCCGCCTGATAAAAGCAAAGCAAACTTCTTTTCTGGGATTCTTTTAGCTACTGCTTTTAGCAAAGTTTTTTGTATCATTATCTCCTGTTCCTTTAATTTAACTTTATTATTTGACTTTGAGACATTTAGCGTTGGTGATAAATATTTAGATTTAGTAATAGCTGGTTCGTTTCTTAGAGAAAAATATCAAAAAATGCTCTTTGATTTTTATGGAAGATCTGAAAACTTTGAAGAAATTTCAAAAGTGTATCGGTTAATCATGTCAATAAACTTTTTTAAAAAAGTTAACATTAGAGAAGGAAAAGAAGTTATAAGATTTATTGAAAAAGGATTTCCTTTTTTTAATTTCGGACCGAAAAAAGAACTATGAAAAGGATTGATGTTAAAGTTGGATTTCAATGCCCTAATCTCTGCAGATTCTGTATTCAAGGGGATAAAAGATATAAGTATCCCGACAAGAGTACTAGGGAAATAAAGGAAATATTAAAGAAGTCAACGAAAAACGCTGAAGGCGTTGTTTTTACTGGTGGAGAGCCGACAGTCAGGCCAAAGGAACTTTTAGAGTGGGTATCTTATGCTAAGGAATTAGGATACAAAACAATACAAGTTCAAACTAATGGCAGGATGTTTTCTTATCTTAGTTATTGTAAAGATTTAATTAAAGCTGGAGTAAACGAGTTTGGGCCGGCTTTACATGGTTCTACTCCTAAAATCCATGATTATTTAACAAGGGCTCCTGGAAGCTGGGAACAAACCACCAAAGGCATAAGAAACTTAAGGTCCCTGGGTCAATATATTCTGTCCAATTCAGTGATTACCAAGCAGAACTATAAGGATTTGCCTGATTTAGCAAAATTACTTGTATCTTCAGGAGTAAGTCAATTTCAATTTGCTTTTATGCACATTAATCATATCATTGCTAGTGATCCGAAACTTATTAAAGAAATCGTTCCTCGTCATTCAAAGGTTGAACCTTATGCAAAAAAGGGATTGGATATTGGGATTAATGCTGGGGTAAAAGTTATGACAGAAGCCATACCTTATTGCTTTATGGAAGGATATGAAGAATATATAGCCGAGAGGGTGATACCCGAATCAGATGTCTTTGATGCCGGCTTTGAAGTAAAAGATTACAGTAAATATAGAAAAAACCAGGGAAAAGCCAGGGGCCCAAATTGTCCAAAGTGTAAATATTATAAAACCTGCGAAGGTCCTTGGAGGGAATATCCTCAAATTTTTGGCTGGGATGAATTTAAACCTGTAAAAAAATAAGATGGAACAAAAAAAAACATCAAAACCGATTTGGTTGGTAATGACGGGTTTCTCCTGCAATAGCAATTGCATTATGTGTTCAACTCGTCCTAAAGCCGAGTTTCATCCTGATAGAAAAACTCAGGAAATAATTGGAGATTTAACGAAGGGTATAAAAGAGGGATACAGTAGAGTTGAATTCACTGGAGGGGAACCGACAATAAGGCCTGATATTTTGCATTTAATAAAATTGGCTAAAAGCCTAGGTTATAAAGAGGTGGGTATTAGCACTAATGCTCGCATGCTGAGTTATAAAGATTTTTGTCAAAATATTGTTGAAAATGGTGTTAATAGAGTGACTTTTACTTTAAATGCCCATAATAGTAAACTGGGAGATGCTATCTGTCGTACAACGGGAGCTTTCGATCAAACCATTAAAGGAGTAAAGAATATATTGGAATATCAAAAAGTAGCTGTTTCTGCTAATACCGTTGCTTCTAAGCTGAACTATAAACACTTTAAGAAAATAGGAGAATTGATTTATGATATGGGGATTAAATATTGGCATATTTTGGATTTAATTCCCGACGGATATGCCAAGAAATTTTATAAGATTCTTTCTGTAAAGCCATCCAATCTCTCAAAAAGTTTTAATGTCTTTAATGAATTGTCAAAAGAATTTGGCTCGATAGTATTTTTTGATTTTCCATTGTGCCTTTTTTCTAACCAAATCTTAGAAAACCCCAAAATCAACTTTATCACTGCTCAGGAAAGGACGGAAAAGATTAAACAGACAGGATATAAGCCGAAAAGATTTGAAAAATCTGCCGATAACCTTTATGAAGATATTCATAAACAAAGAATTAAAGTTTGTAAAAATTGTAAATTTAATAAATCTTGTGGCGGCGTTTGGAAAGAAGCTCTTGATTTATACGGAAAAGAGGAGATAGAACTTTTAGCCAAAAAGCATGACTGTCTTAATAAATAATAAAAAACCTTTAAAGATTGTACTTCTCTGGAAAGAAATCTAAAATATATTTAACTTCTTAAAATGAAATCTCTCTCTATAAATGTAAATTATGATTGTAACAATAGATGCAAGTATTGTTCGGTTTTAAAAACTAAAACGAATCCTACTTTGAGTAAGATAACAAGGTCTATTGAAGAAGCAAGAAGAAAAGGCTTCGGGAAGATTGTTTTAGAAGGAGGAGAACCATTAATAAACAGAAACATTTTTGAGATTATAAGCTATATTAAACAGCGGAAGATGGCGTTTGATATCAAAACCAATGCAAGAATGGCTCTTTATCTTGAATTTGCTAAAAAGTTAGCTGGGC
>CAZHQQ010000070.1:0-2644 GCA_964534925.1 uncultured Candidatus Saccharibacteria bacterium
CCTCTCTTGCTAATTTAAAACGGCACTCTATCCATTTTCTTAGATTTTGGCATAAACCCACGATACATTCCATTATTCTAATATATTATAAGTTAGAATATAACCAAAATTGTTGCGGGGGCACGAATTGCACGTGCGTCTCAGGGTTATGGGCCCCGTAAGGTACTACTCCTCCACCCCGCGCATTGCTTTTAAAAATAAAAGCTTATTTTTTGATTACAAATGGAATCTTATCAGAATTTTAAAAGGCTTGCAAGTCTCTCAATGCTTGATTAAAAATATCAAGAACTCTTTTTGTCTCATCTAAAGAAAGCTTATAGTCAGGATTATAGACCACCTTACCTCTGATTTCAGAAACCCCTTTTAGTTCTTCAATATTAGAAATAGTATTGGGTGGCAAATTATCTAATCTTTCTTCTAAGTTTTCTCCTTTATATTCAAGCCTTTTTAAAACATCATCTAAAGCCTCTTCTGCCTCAAGAATTGAGAGTTTATATTCATCTTCGGACCCAGATTCAATTCTCTTTATTATTTTATTCCATTTCTTAACTATTTTTCCAACACCAAGAGGCTTGTAATTCAAAAATCCGACAGCATTCTCCATAAAAGCATAATTAAACCAATTTGTTTTTGAAAGACAATAAATAATCATTGTTAATAATCCTCCTGAAACAACCAAAAAAACTATTCTCATCCAAAACCAAACCAAGTAAAAGTCTATTTCAGTACCTAATAATGTGGAGATTATTTCTTCAGGCATATATTTTTTCAAGAAGTTTAGCAATTTCTAAAAGTTTAAAATCCTGCATATTTTCTCCCATCAAATTGATTCCTATAGGAAGATTATTGCATTTCCCAACAGGAAGAGAGATTGCGGGAAGGCCTGCAAGATTAGCAGGAATCATAAAAACATCTGAAAGATACATAGAAAGAGGATTAGACATTTTCTCTCCGAATTTAAAAGGCAAAGTTGGAGAAATAGGAGTTAGTACTAAGTCAACTTCTTTAAAAGCTTTCTTAAAATCCTCCCTGATTAAACTTCTTACCTTTTGCGCTTTTACATAATATTCATCGTAATAACCAGACGAAAGAGTATAAGTACCAAGCATAACCCTCCTTCTTATCTCTTCGCCGAACCCTTCTGCTCTTGATTTTAAATAAACATCGGCTAAATCATTTATTTTTTCTTCTGAAGCTGAATGACCATACTTAATACCATCATATCTCGCGAGATTGGAGGAAAGTTCGGAAGACATAATAATATAATAAACAGCTAAAGCGTAAGAAGTATGAGGAAGATTGATTTCTCTAATTTCAGCTCCTGCGTCTCTCATTTTTTCAATTGACTCTTTTGTCTTTTCCTTAACCTCTGGAGAAATTGCCTCTTCAATTTCAGAGTTAATTGACGAAGAAGATAAGGGAAATAATTCTTTAGGAACTCCAACCACAACACCTTTCAAAGATTCCATTGAGGGATATTTTGGAATTTTTTCTTTTATTTTAGTTGAATCCATATTGTCTGAAGCTGAGATTGTTTCAAAAACCAATTTAGCGTCTTCAACGTTTCTTGTAATAGGACCTATTTGATCGAGAGAAGAAGCTAATGCTATAAGGCCATACCTTGAAACAGCTCCATAGGTCGGTTTAAATCCTACTGCCCCACAAAAAGAAGCAGGCAGTCGAATAGATCCTCCTGTGTCAGAGGCAAGACTAAAAAGGCATTGGTTATCACCGACGGAAGCTCCAGGCCCAGAAGAAGAACCTCCAGAGACTCTCTCTGTATCAAAAGGATTTGCAGTTGGCCCAAAAGTAGAATATTCTCCAGAAGAACCGACAGCAAATTCATCAAGATTAGCTTTCCCTAAAATAACAGACCCTGCTTTATTTAAAAAATTAATAACTGAAGCGTTATATGGAGCTACATAATCAGCTAAAATTTTTGAAGCAGCCGTACATTTAAGTCCTTTCACCATAATATTGTCTTTAATAAGACAAGGGATTCCGGCTAAAATAGGAATGTCTATTTTTTGAGAAATTAAACTATCAATTTCTTCGGCTTGATTTAACGCACCCTTTTCATCCAAAGTTATAACAGCATTAATTTCTTTATTTCTTTTTTTAATTCTATCTAAAAAAGCTTTAGTTAATTCTAAAGCCGAGAATTCCTTTTTAATTAAACTGTCATGAACTTTCTTTATTGTTAAATCAACAATGTTCATATTATTTAAAAACTGCCTTAACTTTTACATATCTCCCTTTTTTATTAGGAGTCATCTTCAAAAGTTCTTCTGATCTCTCAAGAAAAGGTCCAGAACTATTGTCTTCTCTTTTAATATTTTTAATCGCAGTATTTTGGCTTGTCAAATCAACATTCGAAACATCAACTTCTTTTAATTTATCAAAATAATCCAAAATAAGAGAAAGGTCCTTCGTCATCTTTTTTTCTTCGTTTTCGCTTAACCCCAAACGGGCTAATTTAGCAATGTGTTTTACTTCTTCTTTCTTGATCATAATTACTTTGGAGGTTCTAAATCTTCTGCTTTTGTTAAAATTTCTCTTAATTTGTCTATATCTTCTAAAACCATACCTGCTCCTCTAACAACCGCTGTTAGTGGATCGTCTATAATATTGGTAGGAATTTTAG
>CAZHQQ010000071.1:0-2618 GCA_964534925.1 uncultured Candidatus Saccharibacteria bacterium
TAAATTATATCTAAAATTAGGATTTAAGGACCAAGGGAAAGAATTTCGTATTGATTTTTAACTCTTTAGATATAAAAAATATTTTATCTCGAGATTGTTTTGGAAAGTATGGAGGGGTGCGAGAGCGGTTGAATCGGATGGTCTTGAAAACCATTAAGGTAGAGATATCTTCGTGGGTTCGAATCCCACCCCCTCCGCCATTAAACTACGCTGACGCTTCGCTTAATTAGCTATTAAACTACGCTAGCGCTTCGCTTAATAGCTATTAAACTACGCTAACGCTTCGCTTAATTAGCCATTAAACTACGCTAGCGCTTCGCTTAATTAGCCATGTACTACACTTATATACTTAAAAGTTTTAAATGCTGAAAGTCTAAAAAATAAAATTTATAATCTTTAAATTATAATTGTGAAAAAATTATGCCAAAAGATATAAACCAAAACTTAAGGGATATTCATACGGATCCGAAATCATTTAGTCTATATTCAGGCAAAAAAGTACCACTATTAATACAAGTTATTGCTAGTATCCTATGGTTGGCAGCAGCAGGTCTTTTATTACAAGGTATTCTAACTTTACTTTTTTCCTTAGTTTTTGGAATTATTGATATAGCTATTGCCGTTTTTGTAATCATTACTGCAAAATCTCTTTTTAGGATGAAGAGAAGTGCTTTGCGTAATTCTCTAATTGTAGCAGTTCTATTTTTCGGAATGGCAATCTGGAGTCTAGTCTCTGTTGGATTTGTTGGTGGTTTTTCTGAGAATAATACAGAAATGCTTATAATTCTTTATGCAATACTTTTAGCTCTTGTTACTTTTAAATATAAGAATCATTTTATTAATTAATTTTATTTTTGGCCCAAAGAGCTGGTTAAATTCTGGTTCCAACCGACCTTAATCGGCAGAAAGATGTTTTTACGAAGTTAATTTTATTTTGTTTAATTTTTATGGATGAATGTATCTTTTGTAAAATTGCGAATAATGAGATTCCTTGTCTTCAAGTATTTGAAGACGATTTAGTTAAAGTTTTTCTGGATGTTAACCCGATTTCCAATGGGCACTTATTAGTGATTCCTAAAGAACATTTTGAAAATGTTTTTGTAACCCCTGACAAAGTTTTAGCTCACATTAATCAAGTTTGTAAAAAAATGGCATTACTTTGTAAAGAAAAGCTCAATGCCACAGGAGTAAATATTGTTAATGCGTCTGGAAAAGATGCTCAACAAAGCGTTTTCCATTTGCATTTTCACGTTGTTCCAAGATATAAAAACGACGGATTAGATTTATGGTTTCACGGTAGATCAAAAGATTATGAGGAGGTAAAAAAAATACAAAAGAAACTACTTTCTTAGAATAAAAAACGCAGGAATAAAAATACACATAGTTGATATGTGTATTTTTATTATTTATTTTGTATGATATAATTTATATTAGAAACCTTTTTGAGGTTTCTGAAAGCGATAAAATTACTTAAATTATTTAACAGTTTTCCACACCTTGATTTAATACAAACTCTTATTGTGTTATTATAAAACAATAAGTTGCTTGATGAGTAAAAAAAGGATTGGAGAAAAATTATTTTATGTCTTGGATTCCTTTTTTTAAAAAAACTTCTAACGAATGTCTTGGAATAGATATAGGAACGAACTCAATTAAAGTTGTTGAGATAAGCAAGAGGGGAAAGGAAAAAAAACTTGAGAGTTATGGAGAGATAAAAGTTAGAGATATATATTCTGATCTTAAAAAGAGTATCATAAATGCCGGAAGTGGAGAAATAGCTTCTTTCCTTCGCACGGTTTTAAAGGAGTCGGGAGTAAAGTCAAAATCGGCTGTTATCTCTATCCCAGATTATTCTAGTTTTTTTACTACTTTTACCTTGCCTGCCATGGACAAAGATGAGATATCAGAAGCGGTAAAGTTTGAAGCTCCAGTCCATATTCCTCTTCCCTCGTCAAAAGTTTCCTTAGATTGGCAAATTGTAAATAATAAAGGAAAGAAAGATGGACCGATTAAAATTTTAGCTGTTGCGGTTCCTAATGAGATAGTTGATAAATACAAAGAAATTGCTTCTATGATTAATCTCGAGTTGAATTCTTTAGAAGCAGAAGTTTTCGGTCTAATAAGATCTTCAATTAAAGATGATGACTTAACTGTTTTAATGGATATCGGAAAAGAAAGTACTACTTGTAGTATTATTGAAGAAAAAATACTTAAAATTTCCCATAGTTTTGATGCCGGAGGAAAAGAGATGACAGAAAGCTTAATAAAAAAAATGGATATTGATTATCGTAAAGCTGAAGAACTAAAAATAAAAGACGGTATTCTGGGAGATAAGAATATTAGAGAATGTCTTTTACCTATAGCAGATAGGATCTTAGGAGAGGTCAAAGATGGATGTGATAATTTTTTAAAGAGTAATGGCGGAAAAGTTAGAAAAATGATTCTTTCTGGAGGCCCTGCACTTCTTCCTGGACTAAGAGAATATTTTATTAAAGAGAGTGGCATGAAGGTTGAAATAGCAAATCCTTTCTCCGAATTAATTACGCCCGATGTTTTAAAAAAATCCTTAAAAGAAATGGGTCCTTTCTATGCTGTTTCGGTTGGAATGGCCTTAGGAA
>CAZHQQ010000072.1:0-2556 GCA_964534925.1 uncultured Candidatus Saccharibacteria bacterium
GGCAAATCACGCTGGGATTTGAACGTCCGATACCTTGAAAAGTTTATTGCCGATGAGTAGATAATTTATTCGCCGGCTAGCGGACAAGATCATTTAAACATACTAACATACTAACATTTAAACATGGGAGAGGAGAAGAGAGAGAAGAGAACAAGAGAGAGGATATTTAAATCAGGGTTTAACCCTGATTTAGTTAATCAAGAACTATTCTCGGTCGATTATGACTGTTCATTTCATTTTCTCACTTATGACCTTATCCAAATCATCAATTTTGATTCTTTCTTGCTTCATAGTGTCCCGACTTCTTAATGTAACATCATTATTCTCTAAACTTTCAAAATCACATGTTATACACCACAATGTCCCTATTTCATCTTGTCTTCTATATCTTCTTCCTATAGAACCAACCTCGTCATACTGACAAGAAAAATCAACTTTTAAGCTACTAAATATTTCTTTCGCCTTCTTAACAATTTCTGGCTTATTTTTAACTAAAGGTAAAACGGCAATTTTAACAGGGGCTATCTTCTTGTGAAGTTTTAAGAGAATTTCTTTTTCTTTCTTTGAATCAGTTGTCTTTGTTCTTCCCCCTTCTATCTCACTATAGGCATCAACTAAAAAGGCAAACATACTTCTATCTGCTCCAACTGAAGTTTCAATAATATAAGGAATAAATTTTTCCCCTGTTTTTTGGTCAAAATATTTGAGTTCTTTCCCTGAATGTTTTGAATGATTAGAAAGATCGTAATCTCCTCTATTGTGAATTCCTTCAATTTCCTTCCACCCAAAAGGGAAACGATATTCAATATCTACCTGCCTTCTAGCATAATGACCCCTCTCTCCTTCTGGAATTTCTGTAGCTCTAAGATTTTCCTTTTTCATTCCTAAGCTTAAATACCATTTAATTCTTTCTTCTTTCCAATAATCGAAAAATTTAGGAGCCTCATCGGGATGGCAAAACCATTGCATCTCCATTTGTTCAAATTCCCTTGTTCTATATATAAAATCTTTAGGATTTATTTCATTACGAAAAGATTTTCCTATCTGGGCAACACCGAAAGGAATTTTAATTCTCATTGAATCCATAACATTGTTAAAGTTAACATATATTCCCTGACATGTTTCAGCTCTCAAATATGCTTGAGACGCCTCGTTTTCCAAAGAGCCAGTAAAGGTTTTCATCATTAAATTAAATTTCTTTGGTACTGTTAATTCTCCTCCGCATTCAGGGCATTTATCTTTTTTAATTTCGTCTGCTTTAAATCTTTTATGGCATTTTTTGCATTCAACAAGTTCATCGGCAAAACCAGCTGTCAGATGGCCAGAAGCCTGCCAGACAAGAGGACTCATCAAGATAGATGCATCTAAACCAACAATACTGTCATGCTTTCTTATCATATCTTCCCTCCAAGCTTCCTTGATATTATTTTTCATTTCAACTCCTAATGGACCGAAATCATAACAAGAAGCAAATCCCCCATATATTTCGGAAGACTGAAATACAAATCCTTTTCTTTTACAGAGAGAAATTATTTTATTCATTAAATTATCCATAATACTAATACATTACCTTACTATCCCTTCTTTCTCCGATATAGTATCGTCATCAGGAAGAGTTGTGTTAATAGGTTCTATCTCGAACTTTAAGTTTTGATTGGTCCAATCATCTTCTCCCGTAATAACAGTTGTTTCCATTATCTCTGGAGTTGTTCCTCTTTGAGAAGAACGGGGAATTAAAGAAATTTGAAAAGAAATATTTGGAGATTGATTGACAATTCCTTCCCCCACGTTCATATCACCTATTGACCAAACTATTTCACCAGAGTCAGAATCAAAAGCGAAATTTTCAGTTTCTGCTTCAGGGAATATGTCTCCCGTTAAAAAAACATTATCAGGAAGAATAGATTTTACCTTAACGTTTTTAACTTCATTGTAATAATTTTTTACCTGCCATGTTACGGTATAAGTTGTTCTTTCGCCAACTTCAGGAGGAATAGGACCCAAATTTCCGAAAACGGCATCATTAAAATATATTTTCTGTGACATGTCCATCTTAGAATTAACTTTAATCTCAAAATCTTGCCAAGCCTGGCTTAAATATACCCTGTCCTTAACAACAGAATTAGAAAGAATATTGCTATCCGTCCCCCAGTCAGCTTTAACCCTTACCCAAAACTCAACCATTCCTTCTTTTTTAGATGGTAGAAATCTAAGATCGGAATTATTTCTCCAATCAAATATAATTGAATCATCTCCTAAATTAAATTCTCCGCTTTTTGAAACAATACTCGAAAGATCAAAAGCTTCTCCTTCTAATTCAACCATTAAAAATAAATTAGCCAAATCGTCTTCTCCAATATTTCTAAAGAAAATCTCATAATGAAGCAAATCATCAAAAGAAGCAATATATTCAGGGCTCCCATTTACTTGTTGGGACACATAAAGAGAAGGTTGAACAATCTCAACTCCCCAGCTTGCTTCTTTTAAAATAACTAACTCTCCCTCGTTCCAAATACCAAGCTTCGCATTAAAAACTTTTTTATCTCCAACTTTTCC
>CAZHQQ010000073.1:0-2551 GCA_964534925.1 uncultured Candidatus Saccharibacteria bacterium
AATATGTAAACGTTGGACTGTTGTATTTTTTCTCATATTTTTATTAATAATTAATTAACAATAAAAGTGTATACCCCCTCGGGGTATTTTGTCAAGTATTAAAAACGTTAAGAACAAATTTTTAATTTAAAAATCGCCTTTCCGTCAGATGACGAAGAGGACCTTCGATGTATCTCGGTCAACAAGAACCAAACGCTAGCCTGCTCCCCCTACAAGACATATTCAGAAACGTAGATTGGACAAAGATAAGAAAAAGATTAATAGATTTAAAATTTATTTCGATAAAGATATAAAAAATGCCTTCCGATAATTATCAGAAGGCATAATTAATTTACGCTATAACTTAATGAATGGTCAGTATGGGCATATCATTAATCTTGCATTCTTTACATGTAATTGGGTAATAAGTGTCTTTGTGAAGCGGAATATATTTTTCCTTGCCATCTTTAAGACGAATATGAATGTAAAGATTTGGATTTCCTGATATAACTGATTCGAAAGATATCCATTTTATGCCTAAAATTTCTGACTTTTCAAATCCTATGTATGCCTTATCTATTTTTTTTACTTTTATTCCTTTCATCTCCATTCTTTTCTTCCTCCTTCTCTAGATTTTTTAAAAAATACCCCTAATTGATAATTATATTTTAATGAACACGAGTAAATCAAAAATATTATCTATTGTATATCACCTCCTTTTATATAAGACATACTGAATGACAATATTTAAATTATTTACTTCAAACGATTGTTAATTATTATATCATCTATCTATAAAAAGTCAATCATAAGTCCCCAGATGGGATGATTTTCGAACTTTTAGGTAAATGAAATCTTGTGATTCTGAGAATATTTTAGAAAAAATTAAAAGGATAAGCTAGCTCCCCTACAGGACGTGTTTAAAACCTTAGATTGGAGAGAAATTAAGGAAAAACTTAAAAATTTGGAGCCTATTTTAGTCAATCCATAGCTATCTGCTTTTGACGGAAAGAAATAGGATTTTAAGTTGCAATTTTTCTCATAATATTGATTTCGTCTTCAATCATTCTTGTAATTAAGAAATCATTCTTTATTGACTTTCTGGCTTTTATTCCCATATTGCGAGCTATTTTTTTATTCTGAAGAAGAAAAAGTGCTTTTTGCGCGGCCTCCTCAAAACCATTAACTAAAAATCCGTTTACGCCGTTTTTTATCTGCAATTTTATACCGCCGACATCACCGCCGACAACCGCCTTTCTCTTCCACATTGCCTCTGATACTGTTAATCCGAACCCCTCTTTGATGGATTTTTGAAAAATAACATCTGCGTGCTCCTGTATAGTATTTATGAAAAAATCCACTGGAACGCCTTTAAGTTGGTTTATTTCTGAAAAAATAAAAATATCTTTATCTTTCCCGGATTCTTTTTGAACTTCATTCAGTACTTCTTGAGCTTCCGGGTCATCCTGAGCTTCTGCGATTCCGGCTAAGATTAATTTAACGCTAGGGAAATGTTTTTTTACAATTCTATACGCCTTAATTATTCCAATAGGGTCTTTCCATGGGTCAAAACGGGAAACTTGAGCAAGAAGAGGTTCTTTAGTTAAAAGACCTGTTTTAGTTAAAATGCTTTTTATTTTATGACTCGACAATTGGCGGTTTTTGTCAGAGAGAGGATCTATCCCCGGCGGGCTTATGGCCATCCTTAATGCCCCGGCTTTTAAAAGTTCTTCTGGAACAAACTCCCGTAAGCTGAAAACTACTATCTGGCATTTCTTTAAAAACGTTTCTAAAAAAACTATAGAATCCTTATTGGGATTGGTTAGGTCTATGTGTATTCGAGAAATTACAGGTATGTCGCGTAAAAAATTAACCATAGCCAACGGCTGAGGGTCATGGATAATCAAGATATCGGGATTAAGAGCTTCAATGCAATTTGCCAATCTCTTGTTAAATTTTATATAATAATCCTTATCTTTTTTGGAAAGCTTAATGTCTGATCCTTGTAAAGAATTATGTAATTTTTTAGTTATACGAAAAAACTCGGCATCCTCTTTTAAAGAAAACCAATGCAAATCAAGCCCTAAGTCTTTTTCTAGTGGTATTAGGCTTTTCAAAAGCTCCGATACCCCACCTCCTTTGGGAGTAGAATTTATATGGATTATTCTTTTCCCTTTTAATGCTTGAATATTTTTTAAAAGTTGAGTAAATCTCTTACCAGATAAAAATTTTTTATAATCAGCTATTTCTTTTTTAGGGAGATAATTTTCTTCAATCATACACAAAATTATTATTTTTAATTTAATTATTTAACTATACCAAAAAACCGCCTAATTGAATAGGCGGAATTGTCAGCTCCGAGGGACAGACGATGCTAGAACCTATTTAATGAGGAAAAAAGAATTCTCCGAGAAGAAATAAAATTAGTAATCCCCCTATCATGGTTGCTAAATAAGCCAATAAAGCACGTTCCTTTTTTCTAATAATAGATACGAGTCCCGTGACGAAGGTTGAAACTCCCAAAACCATTCCAGCCAACATCGGTAGTGCTACTCCAGGCCTTACAATAATA
>CAZHQQ010000074.1:0-2543 GCA_964534925.1 uncultured Candidatus Saccharibacteria bacterium
TTTATCAGTTACTTTTTTCTTTACCTCTTTTTTTTTCTCCTTCTTTGGTTTTTTCTCCTTTTTCACCTTCTTTGGTTTTTTTTCTTTCTTATCTTTCTTATCTTTCTTATCTTCTTTTTCTGTGTTTTCTGTGTCTCCCTTTTTTTCTGTGCTTTCTGTGTCAACTGTGTTCCCTTCTTTTTCTGTGCTTTCTGTGTTCCCCTCTTTTTCTGTGTCTTCTGTGCCTTCTGTGTCCTCTTCTTTTTCTGTGCTTTCTGTGTCGTCTGTCTCCTCTGCATTATCCTCCCCAGGACCTCTAACATCAATTTTCCATCCGGTAAGCTTTGCGGCAAGTCTTACGTTCTGACCATCTTTTCCTATAGCCAAAGAAATTTGATCATTAGGAACAATAGCTAATGCTTTGTTCTTCTCCATAATTTTCACTTCTATTACATTGGATGGAGAAAGAGAATTTGCAACATATTCTTCAGGGTCTTCAGAATATTGAATGGCATCAATCTTTTCTCCTCCTAACTCATTAATAACAGCAGAAATTCTTGTCCCTCTTTGTCCAACCAAACTCCCTATGGGGTCAACTCCTTCTTGATTAGAGGAAACAGCAATTTTCGTCCTAGAACCTGCCTCTCTTGCAATTGATTTTATTTCAACTGTTCCTGATGATACTTCGGGGACTTCAAGTTCGAAAAGTTTTGATATGAATTTAGGATAAGACCTTGAAAGAAAGACCAAGGGACCTTTTGAGTTCTCTTCAACTCTTAGGATATATACTTTTAATCTTTGGCCAGGTCTATAAAACTCCTGAGGAATTTGTTCCTCTTTAGTTAGGACACCAAGAGTTCTCCCAATATCAAAATATATGTTTTTTCCTTCCATTCTTTGAACAATACCTGAAACTATTTCTCCTTCTTTTTCTTTATATTCCTCAAGAATGGTTTCTTTCTCTGCCTCCCTTATCTTTTGCATAATAACTTGTTTTGCTGTCTGAGCAGCAATCCTTCCGTAATCTCCTTTTTGCTCAAGTTTTTCTTCCAGATCTTCTCCTACTTTTATCTTTGCCTCTATCTCTTTCGCTTCCTTTAACATAATATGTTTCTCTGGATTAAATCTGACCTTTCCTTCGATAGGATCTATCTTTCCTTCCCTGAGATTTTCTAATTCTTCTTCGGCATAAATCATAGAGTCGTCTAAAACCTGTCTTGATTTCCAAAACCTGACTCCCCCACTTTCGGGACTAATCTTCGCCTTAATTATCTGCCCTCTCTCTCCATAATCTTTTTTGTAAGCAGCGGCAATTGCTGATTCGATAGTATCTATTACTCTCTCCTTGGAAATTCCCTTTTCTTCGGCAATCTGAGAGATAGCTGATGTGAAATTTTTTAAGTCCATAAATTTTTTATTAATTTTTATTAAAATATGTCCGTTTCAGACGGACATTTATAAAATCATTTTCTGTATCTCAACTACTCATAATTCTATTATATCTCAAAATACATGTCAACCCCGTTAGAAGTCAGCCTCTCTTTGAAAACGCTAACTATCACTTTTTGACTGCCAAAATTAAGTTATAAAACTTCTAACGGGGCCAACCCTAATTTCAATCGACAGAAGGTGAGTGATTATAAATAAAAGAAAAACAGGAACCATTGGCTCCTGTTTTAAGCTAAACTAATTTATTTAGAAAGCTTTTTCGTAAATCCTTTTAGATCATTTGTGATTTCCTTGATAATACTGACATGTAGAGATGTCTCTGGATAATTGATAAGTTTATTAAGCTCACCAATAGAACAAAAATCGTCCCAATTTCCACACCATCTGTCAGCGACTATCAGGGAAGTTTCGTTTAACAAAAGCATTGCTTTTGTTAAGTCTTTTTCATCTAAAGAGATATGTTCATAGTCTGTTTTACCTGACTTTAGGCAAGTGGCAAGAACTTCAACTTGAAAAAGTATGTCCTTTTCTATATCATTTTCTTTTCTTCCCTCTGTTTTAATATGAAGAATACACTTCCAAGCATCCACCGCAAGATTTTCTTCTAAAGATAACTCTTTTGGAAGGATCTTAACGCTGAACTGAGTATCACCTGACTTTACAGTAAGAGTGTCACCATTCGTCCATGTTTCAATACCGTAACCTTTGAAATAATCATTTCCTGTCGCAAAGCAATAACTGGCAACTACTAGAATAATCAAAATAATAACTGCTAAAAACACAATTCTTCTTTTCATTTCTAAACCACCTTTTTTTAAATGAACTTTGGGGAAAAATACTTTATTTCTATCTATATTATACCAAATTGGAAGAATTTGTCAACCCCGTTAGAAATCTACAGAACCTCCAATATTCCAAAATCTGGATTAACTCGCTTATGGTATTATTCATTTCTAACGGGGCCAACCGATTTAGAGGTAATATTTAAAAAAACAAAAGAGGCTTTCGCCTCTTTTAATTTTAATCTCGATGCTTATATTGCTGAGCTAAACTCCTTGATAAACTTCCTTTTCTATCTTTTCTTCTTTGTGGTTCCCCTTCTCCATATTTCTTAG
>CAZHQQ010000075.1:0-2514 GCA_964534925.1 uncultured Candidatus Saccharibacteria bacterium
AAGGTATCCGAAAAGCCTAAGCTCACTTTGTTCGCTCTATCCGAAAAGGCACATCCGAATGAAGGTATCCGAAAAGCCTAAGCTCATACAAAAAAATCCGAATAATTTAAAATATTCGGACAGATTAATAGATTAAGATTATATTTTTATTCGATAGACTTTTAATCCGTTTAGTAAATATATTTCCTTTTCATCTTTCGAAACTGTTACATCTAGTAAATTGTTGAATTCATCACTTCTGTATTGCTTAACTATCTCCCCATGTTTTGTCATAACGATAATTCTTTTATTTGACGGTTCTAGGATATAGAGATGAGGAATATTAGGTGAAGCAAACAGTCTAGTTGGATTTTCTAAAAGAGGAAATATGTTTATATTTAAACTTTTTTTGAAAAGTCCTTGGTAGTATCTATCAATTTTAAAGTCGTCGTTTAATATCCAGATATCTCCATCTATTGCCATTGACCTTCCTTTGAGGGGGGTCTTTTCTGTTCTTGAATCTAACCAGTCAAATCCCGAAATATTTTCTTCATTGTTTAAAAAATATTTCGTGATTTCTCCTTTTGCTGGACTTAAGAAATAGATATTTGAATTATAAGTGGCAGGACTTTTAAATTCTAATTTCATTTGAGGAACCAATTGGAATTTTTTTGTCTCTTCTCCGCCTGGGAAATATTGGGTGAGAAAATTGGGTTCCGAGAAAAGCAATAAAGAATTTGAGGAAAAAGTCGCCATCTTAATGTTTTTGCCGAAATTTAAAACCTCTCCCTCCTCTTTGCTTAAGTTAAAACTATATATATTACTAGAGAATGGGTTTGAGAGGAAAAGAAAATTTTCTTCTAGATTGGATAGAAAAATAATTTTTTGAGGTATAAGGTCTGTCTTTTCTTCAGATATTTCTAAAACAGTTTCAGGATTTAATATCTCCTCTATATTATTTAAAGGGAAGAGAGATTCTTCTATTGAGTTTTTTAATTTTTCTGCTTCTTCTCGGAGAACATTTCTTTCCAAGGGATTAGTTTCTTCAAGAAGTTTGTTTACTTCTATCCAAGCAGATTGAAATGCAAGATTTGCTTCATAATCATCATGAAATATTAAAAGATTTTCAGCGTGACTTTTTTCTGCCTCTATTGATTCTAATATCTGTTTGTTAATTTTGAATTCTTTTTGTTTTTCCTCTTTAAATATAAAGGAAGCTGACGAAAGAAGAAGGATTAAAAATATTATAGGGATTATTTTTTCCTTAATTTTTGAGAATTCTTTTATGTTCCAAGGCAAAGAAAGCTTTTTGATTTGTTCTACTTTAGGTAATAGTTTTACCTTAGGCAGAGATAGTTTAAGTTTTATCTTTGGCAGAGAAGGAATTTTCGGAGTTATTTTTTTCAACGAAAGAAGGGGAATTTTAATGTTACTTTTTTTCTTTGGCGTTCCTTCTAACATTAGAAAAAGACAAACACCTGATAATTCTGAAAGCTCTTTTTTTCTTGATTTCAGGATTTCATTTATTGTTTTTTGATTATTTGCCTTTATAAAATTTCTAATAAGATCTTTTTCCTTGAAATATTCAAATATATTTTTAGTTAAAATTATTATCTTATCATCTGGCATCAATCTTCCGTTCACTATATCTTCGAAGGTTTTTAATGGGTAAATCTTAGCTTCTTCATTCCTTATGTCCTGACTAATATCTAATATCTCTTTGTCTCTAATTAAAAGAATTTTTATGTTTCCTGTCTGGGCAAAATTAATTCTTAGTTCTGATTTTTCTTCTATCTCTTTATCTGGTATGTCTATTTTTAGTGGAGCTACAGAGACAATGGCAAAATCTAAATTACCCATCCAATCTACTTTTCCCTTTTTTATAATTCTACTTAAAAATTCATTTGCTTTTTTTAATGATTGCTTAAGGGAAGATTCGGGTGATTTTTGGAGATCGTAATAATATTCTTTTTTTACCGTTTGGGCTAAATTATCTAAAAAATTTTCTTCTTTAGGTAAAGAACTAGAAACCCTTCCTGCCATATATAATCCTCCCAGTCTTCTTTCTGAATTATTCTCTGGTTCAAAAACAAAGCTGTCAATTTTGACACTTTCTTTGTTTTTTGGATTAAAATGAAATTCTAAAACTTGCATATCTTTATTATTATTTTAACATAATTATAGAGGACAGAAAATGAAATTTCTAATATATCTTATTTTTTGGGTGTGTAGCTCTCGCTCCGATAAAATCGGAGCGAGGCTTGCTCAATTTACTAATTAAGAGGGCAGTGGCTACATTCCTGACTTTCGGGCACTTAGCTCAATGGTAGAGCGTTTCGTTCACATCGAAAAGGTCATAGGTTCGATTCCTATAGTGCTCATAAATATTTAACGAATCCGCCAGCTGGCGGATAAGTCGTCTAACCCATCGGCAATAAATTTTTCAAGGTACCGGACGTTCAAATCCCAGCGTGATTTGTCGTCCTGCACTCTCGGTCTGTTGTCCGCTTTCAGCGGAACCATGCCAACAGACCT
>CAZHQQ010000076.1:0-2479 GCA_964534925.1 uncultured Candidatus Saccharibacteria bacterium
TCATAAGTCATAAGTTAATTATTTACCCATCGGCAATAAATTTTTCAAGGCAATAATAGTATTCCGTATTCCGTATTCCGTATCTTGTATCCGGTCATAGGTCAGAGGTCATAAGTTGTCTATATGTTTAAATGTTTATATGTTTAAATGTTTATATGTTTAAATGTTTATATGTTTAAATGTTAGGATGTTTAAATGTTTAAATGATTTCGTTAATTATATGATTATTGGGCATCAGTTTCAGTGGAATTATCTTAAAAAATTAGCTAAATCAGGGAAAGTTCCTCATGCTCTTTTATTTTCTGGTGAGGATGAAATAGGCAAGAAAAGAATAGCTTTTGAATTTGCAAGCAATCTTCTTAATTGTGATATAAAAAAAATTGAGGATGGAATTCATCCTGATTTTTTATTTATAAAACCAGTTTCTAATAAAGGGAAAGAGGGTAAGATCCAAAAACCGGAGATAAAGATATCTAAAATTAGAGAAGTGAGCTCTCATTTTAATCTTGGAAGTTTTTCTTCTCCCTTTAAGATAGCAGTGATAGACGATGCTCATTTAATGAGAAAAGATGCTCAAAGTTCTTTTTTGAAATTACTAGAAGAACCTAAAGGAAATTCTCTATTTATATTAATAAGTTCTCTTCCGAAGACTCTTCTTCCTACTATTAAATCCAGATTGCAAGAAATTAAATTCTATAGAGTTTTAGACAGTGAAATATCCGATTATTTAAAGAAAAAAGGTTTTGTTGGTAAAGAAATAGATGATATTATTGAACTTTCCCAAGGAAAACCAGGGAGAACCGATAGATTTATTTTAAACCCAGAAAAAATTAAGGAAGAGAAAAAAAAGATAAAAGATATTATCAAATTAGTAAAATCAGATTTTAATTTTAGATTTAAATATGTAGAAGAATTAAGTAAGGATCCTAAAAGAGTTAAAGAAATATTAGAGCTTTGGCTTGAATATTTCAGAAAAGCCCTTTTAAAAAAAGCGAGTGGAAAAAAGTCTGGAAAATATACCCTTGAAGAAACTGAAAGAATCTTAAAATTAATTCAGCAGTTAAAAAAAATAATATCAACTACGAATATAAATCCAAGATTGGCTCTTGAGATTTTAATGATTGAACTTTGACATTGGTTTGACTTTCCCATTTATAGATGTTATAATTAAGATGTTAAAAATTAAAAAAGGAGGAATAAGGAATGGGGATTAGAATAGTTCTTGAAGATAGTGACCATATTGATAAGAAAATTATTATTGCTGAAGTTAGCAATTATTCATGGGTGTGGTATCAGGTGGATCACCTTGCCCGGCGAATTTTTAGATTATTAGAAAAGGATAAAGTCCTCGTAAGGATTGATAACGGTGCTCCTTATAAAGTTTATAAAGACGAAAAAGGAAAAGAAGTAATGATATATATATAAAAAATAAGGTAGGATATTAAAAAATATCCTACCACTTTTTTTACCTCAAAAAATGACCGAAAATCTTTCTCAATCATTTTTTAACAATTAACACTAGGGTATTAACTGATTTTACGGTATGTGAGTTTTTTCTCGACAGAGAGCTTGAGTTTTGGTATAGTTTAAAGTAGTTATGCCGTATAAAGAATCTATAAATAAAATAAAGCCAGATCTTGATAAGGTCATCGAATTTTTAGTGGGAGAGTTGAATAAAGTTAGAGGAGGGAAGCCCTCTATTTCTCTTGTTGAAGATATAATGGTTGATTGTTTTGGACAAAAAATGTCTCTTAAAAGTTTAGCTTCAATTACTCTTCAGGGATCTCGTCAGATTATAATTCAACCTTGGGACAAATCCTATCTTGAACCGATAGAAAAGGCTATTTATAAATCAGGTTCAGGTCTTTCTCCTATCACAGACAAAGATTCTGTGAGGATTAATTTTCCTTCTTTAACGGAAGAATTTCGTAAAGATCTATTAAGAATTATCTCAGACAAAAAAGAGGAAGCTAGAAAAACGATTAGAAAATGGAGAGATGAAGCGTGGAAACAAATACAAGATAAATTTAAGGAAGGAGAGATTGGGGAAGACGATAAATTTAGAGCTAAGGATGATCTACAGGAATTGGTTGATGAGTATAATAAGAAAATTGAGGAGGTTGCTGAAAGAAAAAACCAGGAGATAAGAGAATAAAATTAAAACAGAGTTGCTTTTTTCTGCTTGAAAATATAATTTCCAGTAGATAATATTCAGCTTTTGACAATACATGATAACCACTTTTATTATTGCCTTTTTTGCCGTCTTTGCTCTTTTAGTTATCCATGAATTCGGACATTTTATTATAGCTAAAAAATGTGGAGTCAAGGTTGAAGAATTTGGAGTAGGATATCCTCCCCGTCTTTTTGGGAAAAAGATTGGAGAAACTATTTATTCTGTAAACCTTATTCCTTTTGGTGCTTTTGTTAGAGTCGCTGGAGAGATTGATGAAGAAGGATCCCAAGAAAAAGGTTCTGGAGA
>CAZHQQ010000077.1:0-2446 GCA_964534925.1 uncultured Candidatus Saccharibacteria bacterium
GCATAATCTAAATCAGGGTTTAACCCTAAGAGGAGAAGTAGATGGGGTTTTAAAGTAAATAACTTTGTGATAAGATTAATTAACAAAATACACAATATGAGGAAATTATTTTTCACTTTTAGTTTAATAATATTCGCTTTATCTTTTAGCGTTTTTGTCCATGCAGATACGATTGGAGAAAGTGTGTCTTTTAATATTCAGTCAGATTATGACTTGAACCAGAGAAGTGAGATCTCGGCTATATATATTGAAGGGAACTCTATTTTGAAGTTTTACGTAGATAGCGATTTTTGGTCTTCTTTGAGGTATCATGAGCAAAGAAACATTGAAAGTTCTTTGACAGATTTAGCTAATGAATTTAAGAATAATATTTATCCTACTTTGACAGAAACTTTTGGTTTTGAATGGAAACCAGGAGTTGATGACGATGAGAAAATAACAGTTCTTTTTCATGAGATGAAAGGAGGGGCAAGTGGTTATTTTAATTCTGGAGACGAATACAAAGTGATTCAGATTTTTGATTCAAATGAGAGAGAAATGGTATATTTGAGTCCAGAATATATCGGAGAAGAACAAATAAAATCTTTTTTAGCTCATGAATTTATGCATCTCATAACTTTTAATCGGAAAGAAAAAGAGCATAATATTACAGAAGAGATATGGTTAAATGAATCAAGATCTGAATATGTCCCAAAACTTTTAGGATATGAAGGACTTTCAATTGATAATGTTTTTAGAAAAAGAATAGAGACATTTGTTGGAAATCCTAATGATTCTCTTTGCGAATGGGGAGAAAAGGAAGAAGATTATGGGATAATAAATATATTTATTCACTATTTAGCTGAACATTATGGAATCAATATCCTAGTTGATTCTTTAAATTCAAATAAGACCGGGATAGAAAGTATTAATTATGCTTTAGAAAAAAATGGTTTTGAGAAAAGATTCTCTGAAATTTTTACTGATTGGGCTATTGCCATCCTGATAAATGATTGTGGTATTTCTCCAGATTATTGCTATGAAGATGAAAATCTAAAAAACTTTAAAGTGGTTCCTTCTCTAAATCTTATGCCTCTTAATGGCAAGAGTAGTTTGATTGTTTCTGACAGTACAAAGAATTGGAGTGGAAAATGGTATAAATTTGCTGGAGGGAGAGGGGATTTGGAAATAATGTTTGCTGGAAGTTCTAATAATATTTATAAAGTTCCATATGTCGTTAAAGATTTTTCTGGAAACATTGAAGATAATTTTTTCGAACTTGACTCTAACCAAAGAGGGAAGATTTCTGTCTCTGATTTTGGAGAAGAGATTTTGGCAGTTACCGTGATTCCACTTTTACAAACAAAAACTAGTGATTTTTTAGAAAAAGAATCTTCTCTTCCTTTTATTATAGAAGCTTCAACTATAGCAGAACCTTCTATTTCTATTAATTTTGAAAAACCAATATCTGATATGTCAGAGGAAGAAATATTGGAAAAAATTTCTCAACTTGAAGGAATAACATCACAATTAAGAGAACGCATACAAGAACTTTCTCCAGAATCGAAGTATTCTAAGTTTGAAAGTAATCTTTATTTTGGAATGAGGGGAAATGAAGTTAAAAAGTTACAACAGTTTTTATCAGAACAAGGAGAAGAAATTTATCCTGAAAAACTTGTTACGGGTAATTTTCTTAGCTTGACGAGACAAGCCGTTATTAGATTTCAAGAAAAATACGCCGATGAGATTTTGACTCCATTAGGATTAACAGAGGGAACTGGGTATTTTGGTCCTTCGACAAGAAAAAAGATTAATAAACTTTTAGGTTACTAATGTTTTCTTCTCTTAAAAAAGATAAAGAAATAAATGATTTAATTAAGAAGGAGAGAGAGCGTCAACAAAGTACGCTCAATTTAATTGCTTCAGAAAACTATCCTTCAAGAGCTGTAAGAGAAGCTCTTTCTTCTATTTTTGTTGCAAAATATTCTGAAGGAAGACCTTATAGAAGATATTATGCTGGGATGGAGAACATAGATAAGCTTGAAACTTTAGTTGAAGAAAGAGTCAAGAAACTTTTTTTAGGGAACAAAAAAGGATTTAGTGTTAATGTTCAGCCGTACTCCGGAAGTCCTGCAAACTATGCTGTTTTAAGGGCTCTTTTAAAACCAGGAGATAAAATTATGAGCTTGTCTTTGCCTCACGGGGGTCATTTGAGTCATGGAGCAAAGGTAAGCGTTGCTGGTTCTGAGTTTAAAATAGTAAATTATTTTTTAGACGAAAAAACAAACCTTCTGGATTATAAAGAGATAGAAAGGATAGCCAAAAAAGAAAAACCTAAATTAATAATTGCAGGTTTTTCTGCTTATCCAAGGAAAATTAATTTTAAAAAATTTAAAGAGATTTCAGATAAAGTCGGAGCTTACTTTTTAGCTGATATTGCCCATATTGCAGGATTGGTTGCAGGGGG
>CAZHQQ010000078.1:0-2353 GCA_964534925.1 uncultured Candidatus Saccharibacteria bacterium
CCACTATCTTTGTGAACAGGATCAATAAGAATCCCCACCTGTTCTTTTTTGTTTTTAGATACACTAATTTGAAAACAAGATTGTCCGTACCAATTAATTTTCATATTTTTAAAAACAATTAATAACGAGCTTAAAAAGAACTTCCAAAGCTCGAACAATTTAATTTTATCATAGTCTCAACCGCTTTACAATGTTAAAAACTTATGATAATTTAAGGAGGTACAGGATTCAAGATAAAGTCAATTTGGAAGTTAAAAAATGAGATAACTCAAATAGAGTTCACTAAATTGATTTCGGCTTGACTTCTACGTCCTAATTATCATGAAAAACACTTTACTTTTAAACAAAGAATTAGAAGCCCCTAAAAAAGTGGGAGATATTGTGGAAGGAAAGATTGCAGGTGTTGGAAGTTTTGGAATATTTGTCAATCTTGCGAAATTTGGAAGCGGAATCATATACAAAAGAGAGCTTTCTGGAAAAGATAACCAGAATTCAGTTTTTAATCTCCAAAAAAGCTTAAAAAAATTTAAAGTAGGAGATGAAGTTTCCGTAAAAATAGTTGAATCTGAAAATGAGGAAGGATATTTCGGACTATCTTTAGGTGAAGCACAAGAAGAACTTGCATGGGACAATTTAAGGAAGATAAGAGAAAAAGACGAAACGGTTAAAATTAAAGTTTTAAAAGCAAACAAAGGAGGTCTCTTGTCAGAACTTTCTGGAATCCAAGGATTTATTCCTTTGTCTCAACTTTCTTCAGACCATTACCCAAGAATTGAGGGAGGAGATAGAATGAAAATCTTACAAGAACTTCAAAAACTAATAGGAGAAGAATTGGAAGTTAAAATATTTGACCTAGACCCAAAACAAAAGAAACTTATTTTTTCAGAAAAAGCAAAAGAAATTAATAAATTAAAAGAAACCTTAAAAAACTGCAAAGTCAATGAAGTTGTTCAGGGAACAATAACAGGAGTAGTTGACTTCGGTATCTTTATTAGGTTTTCACTCCCTGAAAAATCGACAGAAGAAAGTTCTGGAGAGAATAGCAGCTTCGATCAACTTGAAGGACTTATTCATGTTTCTGAAATAGGCCCTGAAAAATCAAAAAATCTTTCCGAAAACTTTAAAACAGGACAAGATATAAAAGCAAAAATTATCAAGGTGTCCGAAGGAAAAATATATCTCTCTCTTAAGAATCTCTAAAAAAAGATGAAACCGTTAATTAAAAATATTCTAATTGTTTTAATTATATTTCTCTTACTTGGAGGGGTTTTGGGATTGTTTTCCGATCCTTTTCAAGACAAGAAAGAAGTTTCATTAACAAAACTGGTAGAGGGAATAAACAAAGAAGAGGTAAAAGAGATTACAATATCAGGAAACGATATTTCTGTTTTATATAAAGACCAAACTCAAGCTGAAGCAAAAAAAGAATCAGAAATTGCTTTATCGGAATCTCTTTTAAATTACGGCGTAGAAAAAGAAGCATTTCAAAAAATAGATATCAATCCAAAAGAGACAGGAGAATGGATTATATGGTTAGGGCCAATATTACTTATCCTCCTCCCCTTTCTTTTATTTATATTTATTTTTTTTAATCTTAATAAAAATGCCAAAACAGGAGCCATGCAAGCATTTAATTTTTCGAAATCTAAGGCGAGACTTTTTGGCGCTGAAGGACACAAAAAAGAAAAAACAACATTTAAAGATGTAGCTGGATTACAAGAAGTGAAAGATGAATTAAAAGAAGTGGTAGAATTTTTAAAAACTCCGAAAAAGTTTTTGAAGATGGGAGCAAGAATACCTAGAGGAGTTCTTCTTATGGGGCCTCCGGGATGTGGAAAAACACTTTTAGCAAGAGCAGTAGCCGGAGAAGGAAATGTTCCTTTTTTCTCTATATCTGGCTCTGAATTCGTAGAAATGTTTGTGGGAGTGGGAGCTTCAAGGGTAAGAGATCTTTTTAATACGGCAAAAAAATCAGCTCCCTCAATTCTCTTCATAGATGAACTTGATGCTGTGGGAAGACACAGAGGTACTGGCGTCGGAGGAGGACATGACGAAAGAGAACAAACTTTAAACCAAATACTCGTTGAGATGGATGGATTTGAAAAAAACACCAATGTAATAGTAGTCGCTGCAACTAATAGACCCGACACTTTAGACCCGGCCCTTTTAAGACCAGGACGTTTTGATAGAAGAATGGTTTTAGATCTACCCGATATTAACGACAGAAAAGCGGTATTAAAAATACACGGAGAGGAAAAACCAATATCAAAGAAAGTTAATTTGAGAGAAATAGCAGAAAGAACTCCTGGTTTTTCAGGAGCAGATTTAGCCAATTTAATGAACGAAGCTGCTA
>CAZHQQ010000079.1:0-2258 GCA_964534925.1 uncultured Candidatus Saccharibacteria bacterium
CTGAAGTGCTAGCTGCAATAGTAGCCTTAACAGTAACAGTTTTAGATTCGCCTTCTTCTAAAGAAATAATACCAGCAGAGTTAACAAAGGTAATGTACCCTGAAGAAACAGAGGCGTTATCTGTCAATCTTTCAGCTCCTTCAAACAAATAAACGTTTGCAAGAGTTGCGTCAGCAGAAACACCAATTCTCTTTAACTTAATTTGGGTAATTTCCTTTGTTTCAGAATCTCCATTGGTAAAAGTATATTTAGCCAATTCGGCTAATCCTTGTCCTTCTACTAAAGTTCCTGAGGCAGGATTGTCAGAAGATAAGGATACGGTCAGGCCTTCGCCTGCTTCTTCCTCTTCTTCCTCCTCTTCTTCTTCTTCCTCTTCTTCTTCTCCTTCTTCTTCCTCACCATTCAAGAACTCGTCTAATTTTTCTCTCGTGGTTGAACCAACATAACCAGTTCCTTCGGTTAAACCCCAAGAAGCAAGAACATCGTCAGCGTATTTTTCCTGAAAGCTAATAACACCTCCTTTAGTCAAAGGACCAAAGTAAGTTGTTTCTTCGCCAGCAGAACCAACACCTGATTCAGCTATCTCGGTTTCTTCGTCAGAATTTAAGATGATCTGCATGCATTTTACATCTTCACCTGTCATTCCAACTTTAAGGTTTCGGTCGAAACTAGTAATGGTGCAACCTTCGACGGATGGAGTACTAGAATCATCTGAGCCTTCTGTTGCTTCGCCGTGAAGAGCGGAGTCAACATCAGCAATGGTACCAGCATCTGCTCCAAAAGATTCCAAAAGACCCAAAATAGAGTCAATTTGGTCGCTTGTTAAAGCTTGTGCAATACCTGTCATCCAGATTAAGCATCCAACCAATGTAATTGTTGCTATAATTTTTTTCATTACTTTTTATTTTTGTTGTTAATTTTTTATTTTTGCCGTGTCGACCTATTTTCCCTAAAGGATTTTTATTTAACCCTTAGAGTAGTCCTCGCGACCAAAGCTTTTGGGCCACGAAGTTAAACGGACATTCACAATCCTATCAAATTTTAACAAAAGAAACCTGTGGATAACTCTCCACCTAAAATCATTTTTAATATTCAGGGTAACTTATACTGTAAATAGCTTCCAATGCCTGATTGTAATTCTCGTTCTCGTATTCCTCTCTTGCCTCTTCAAGCTTTTCTATCTCAACGGGACCTAAATACCAATGACTTACATCTTCTATTACTTTACTTACAAATAATTTATAGTGATTTTCCAGGTCTTCTACTGCTTTTTCAGCATCATTAATAGAAGCTAACGCTTCGTTCTCTGGTTCTCCAATCTTTGAGTTCTCGGCAACATTCATTTCTTCGGAAGTTGTAGCCTCGGTAGTCATCTTTTTGGCTTCAGCAAGAACCTCTCTTCCTGTCTTCACAGCAGAATCAAGACTTTTCCCTACTATTAATACTTCCCTTGGATCGGATAATTTAGCATTATCTAAACCTTCTTTGGCTTGCGCTAAACTTAACTGTAAACTTTCAAGGGTAGGAGTAAGTTCCTGAATCTTAGCAATTTCTCTTTCATATTTATTCTGAGCTAATTTCAAGTCATTAAGATTAGAAGAGTATAGTACAAATCCAGTAGAAACAGCAATAATTGCCATTAAAGAAAAAGCAAAGGCAGACCTTGAGAAGAAATTAAATGTAAATTCTGGTTTTGCCTGAATTACAGGAAATTCTCCTTCAAAAATCTGTCTTTTCGCAGAAAAAACCCATTCTTCGTTGGGTTTAATGCTTTTTAATTCTCCAATTTTATTGATTATTTCTCTTTCTTTCATATCTACTTATTATGACGGAAAAACAACCATTTTGTTACACCTTTAAATAAATCGGTTGACACCTGGTATCAACCGACAAAAAGCATGTTATATCTTTTTGTTTACTTCTGATTTTAGAGCATTTAACGCTCTATGAATTGTAACCCTTACTGCTCCTTCGGACTTATCCATAGCTTCAGCTATCTCAGGGATAGAAAGCTGGTCTAGATATCTCATAATCACAACATCCTTGTAATCGTCTTTAACTTTGAATAAGGCTAATCTTACTTGATTAAAATCAGAGCTAATTTCAGCTTTTTCCTCTATCCCAATACCAGGATCTTTTATTGAGACGTCTTCGGTTGAGATTGTCCTAACACGTCCTTTTTCTCTATAATGGTCAATTATTAAATTCCTGGCCACTCTATAAAGAAAAGCTCGGACATTATCTATTTTTTTACCATC
>CAZHQQ010000080.1:0-2176 GCA_964534925.1 uncultured Candidatus Saccharibacteria bacterium
AGAGATTGAAAAAATGTATCTCGATTTTGAAGTATTAGAAAAAGACGAATTAGGCAAGAAAGTTTTGATTATAGCTGTTTCAAAAAAAACAATAGATTCTTATCTGTCTGTTTTAATAAAATCAAACTTAAAGCCTATGTTCTTTGAATCAGAATCTCTATCTTCTTATCGTGCTTTAGCCGAAGACAAAGAATCTTTTTTTCTTGTTGATATTAAAAAAGATAAAATTAATTTTTCTTTTTTTAAGAAAGGTTTTGTAAGGTTTTCTGTGAGTTCTCGTAAAGAAGGTTTACCAAAAAGCATAGTTGATAAAGCCAAAGAATATCTCGATTATTATCCTTCTAAAGAAGAAATAGAAAAAATAGTTGTTTCTGGGAGTAAAGATGATTTAAAAGAAGTTGAAAAATATTTTATAGAGAGCTTTGGCAAAAAAGTTTATTTTAAGAATTCTTCTTTCAATCTTTTGATTCCAGAAAAAAAAGAATTTTCTAATATTTCAAATAAATTGTCAAATTATGCTTCTGTCCTTGGGATTGCTTTAAGAGGGGCAGGCAACAATCAGTGACGAATTACAAGTATGATTAATCTTTTACCTCCTTCCTATAAAAAGAATATTTTAATGGAAAAAAGATGGAAATTGACCTTGAACTTAGAAATTTTTATTTCTGCTTTTTTAATATGTGCCTTCTTGATTGTTCTAACTGTCAGAATAGCTGTGAATGGACTTGTGGAGGCTCAAAGTATTTCAACTGACATGGAAGAAGCTAATCTCCGCATAGAGGAATTAGAGACAGAGGGGGTAAGTATGAGGGATTTAGAAATAGACATAAGAGATATAAACAAAAGTATGACTGAAGTAAATTCTTTTTTCAAACAGAAAAGAGAATTGACATTAATCATTGATAATTTTTTTCAAATTATTCCTCAAGATTCATATTTGAATTCTTTTTCTTACCAGAAAGAATCTTCCAAGGTCTTTATTACAGGAAGTTGTCTTAATAGAGAGAGAATGCTTGAATTAAAAGAAGGTCTCGAGAGAAGGGAAGACGTTAAAAATATTTCATTTCCTTCTTCTAATTGGTTAAATCCTGATAAATTTTCTATAAATTTTGAAATCAATGACTGACAAATTTAGATATCAAACCAAAATATATCTATCTTTAGCTTTTTTCGGAATAATAATATTTTTCTTTGTTTTTCTTATTCTTATTCCTTCCTTTAAGGATATTGAGAAAAATAAACAGGATTTTTCTTTTCAGAAAGAGAAGTTTTCTTTGCTTGAATACAAAAGATTAAACATTGATTTTTTAAGAAGGGACTACAGAGAAACCGAAGAAAAAATGAACAAGATTGAAGATTTATTTTTTAGTTCAGAAAATCCAAACGGAACGCTGGATTACATAGAAAAAGAAAGCGGTGATTGTGGAATAGGAGAAGTGTCCGTATCGGAAATATCTTTTTTTGAATATGAAAAACCATGGCCGTGTTTTTCTTTTCAGATTTCCTTCAGCTCAAGTTTTGACAATTTTTCTAAGTTCCTAGAAAGAATTGAAAATTCTCCTTTAATGCTTGATATCCAAAGACTGACATTAAATAATAATGAAGATAATGTAGATGTTGCAATCTTTATTAAATTTTTTACCAAATAAGACATGAATTTATTTCTCTCAAAATTAAATAAATTCTTCTGGGGATTAGTATCTCATTATTATGCCATTTTTTTGATTTTAACAATTAGTTTCTTTGCTTTTGGATTTTTTCTTCTTTATAATGATTTTTTCCTTTTAATGCAGTCAAAGCCAGTGATTTCATTATCTCAGATCCAGATTAATGATGGAATTTTAGAAGAAGTTTTAGAAGAAGTAGAAAACAGAAAGTTGAAAATAGAAGAGATTGGAAGTAGAGAATATTTTAATCCTTTTAAAAAAGTTTTTTCTCCAGCAGAAGAAAACGAAAACGGTTGATCCCTGGGATCAACCAATCATTTAAATTATTTAAATCTATTTAAAATTCAGGTTAAGGATAAAAATCCAGGAGAGGGGATAGATTGACTTTCTTCCCTTTTGAGTTAAAATGAAATGGCAAAAAGTTCTTTTTTTTACCTTGATTGCATGGAGTTGATTTATTAAGATGCCCTTGTAGCATAATTGGACAATGCAGGACCCTTCTAAGGTCA
>CAZHQQ010000081.1:0-2133 GCA_964534925.1 uncultured Candidatus Saccharibacteria bacterium
AAATAAAACTGCTCCCGAAATAACAGGAAAAGAATTAAAAGAAGTTGCAATTCCAATACTTCTTTCCATATGAAGATTGAAGGGAAAGAAAAGAAGTTTAAAATAAACAGTCAAAACTTTAAAAAAAGTAAGTATCCTGAAATATACATTAGAAGTAAAAATGTTTTGCTCATTATAAAGATTAAAAGTATTAATAAAATTAAGAGATGTTGCTCTTAATAAAAGATAACTCCCTGCCAAAACAATAAACGGCCAAATTGCTTTCAAAATCTCCCCCAATCTTTCCCTCAAAGAAGTCTTTCTAACTCTCTGCAAGAAGAAGAAATCAACGAGGAAAATGAATCCCGGCATTACGAATGCTGTCTCCTTAGACATTAATGCAAAGATATACATTAGAAAAGCCAAAAAGTAGAATTTATTTTTAAAATATATTTTTCCTGATTTTCTAAATTTTAAATAAAATAATATTCCTAAAAGAATAAAAAAGACAGAGAGTGAATCCCCAATCCCTGAAACATAAGTAACAGCTTCTGTTTGCAAAGGATGAACTAAAAAAAACAAAGAGGTTAAAAAAGATAGATAGTAGCTCTTGAAAAGATATAAGAGGACCAAAAACAAAAGAATAGCATCAACAATGTGGAACAATGTATTAATAAGATGATATCCCAAAATCCAATCTTGCCATAAATGCCATTCTACTGAAAAAACAGTTAGAATCATCGGCCTCCAATAATTACTTAAAAGCCCTGCGCCTGCAATAAGGTTCTCAGAAAAATATTTTGGAAAATATTCCCAGTTTTTTATATATTGATTATTGATAATACCGTCATCGTCATCCCAAAACATCTCATTGGCAAAGCTATTTGCATATAACAAAAAACCGATAATTATCAGAGATAAAATAATTCTTTCAAATATATTTAATTCTTTTAACCAAGAAACCATTTTATTTAATTCTATCAGAAATTCACTTTGTAAAAAAGAAATCCTCTTATAATTTTTAGATTAAAAAAATGGGTACCCATAAAAATAGGTACCCTTTATTTCTTATAGAAATAAATACTGGACTAAAAGAAAATAATTTTTGTTATTCATCTTCTTCTTTAATAAAAATAAATTTAATTCTCCAAGGAATGGTTTTTCTAAACTCGTAATACGTTGATTTTATGTGAAAAAAGCTTCCATCTTTTGTCTGTCTGACTTCAACCGTTTCGTTGCCATCCTGTCTTCTCACAAAAATCATATTAGAACTATAGATTACCTCGATCTTATAAATACCATGTATACCAAGTAACTTCTCAGTACCAAACGTAAACTCAACGATATCCCCTTTTCCCAATTCCTTCATATCAAAAGCTAATCCTTTTCTCTTTGGCAGATTCTTCATTTTTAACCTCCATATTAAAATATTAAGAACTATTCTTTTCTCCTATTCTAAACCATTATTTGATGTTTGTCAAATGAGTTATATTCCAATCGCTAACTAACAAAACTCATAATCTTTTTAACTAATTCATCTCTACCCTCTTTTTTCCTTGCAGAATATGGCAAAATAGTTATATCTGGTAATTCTTCCTTAATGGATAAAATCTTCTTCTCTCTAACGATTTTTCCCAACTTGTCAATTTTATTCGCGATAATAACAACATGATGTTCATTTTCTATGAGAATCTTTAACATATCACGATCAAGAACAGTCAATCCGACCTTAGAGTCAATAATTAAGAAAACTGCCTCAGGTTTAGCATTGGAATGCCTCACGTACCAAAAGATTCTCTTAATCATTTTGTTTCGTTCTTTGATTGAACGTTTAGCGTATCCGTATCCTGGAAAATCCACAAAGTAAAACAAGTTATTGATACGAAAAAAATTTGCCTGACGGGTTTTTCCTGGAGTTTTGCTAACTTTTACAAGTTGCTTTCTGTCAACTAAAGAATTAATCACGCTTGATTTCCCGACATTAGAGCGACCAAAAAAAGCGACATGCGGCAAATTGTCTTTTAAACTATAATCGTCACCAATAACTCCTTTGGCAAATTCTGCCTTTAATATTTCCATATTGATATTTTATCTTTTAAGCTTCGTCAAAAAAACCATTTTTGTAAAAAGAAAACTGATCATTAAGATTAACAG
>CAZHQQ010000082.1:0-2042 GCA_964534925.1 uncultured Candidatus Saccharibacteria bacterium
TCTTTATTTTCCATTAACTTATCCATATAAGTTTTAGTTTTTTTCATGATAAACACCCTCTTTTAATCTATCAGTATATTTTGTTCTATGTTTTTGGCTCTTCTTATCTTGTTTTTCTAATAAATATAAATGTAAGATATTATAACACATAGTTGACAAATATTGTTACATGTAATAATATGATATTAAATTACAGAAGGATAGGAGGAGGTGTATCATGAATGCCCTCACAGGAAATATTTATCAAAGAATTAAAGAAATAAGAGAAAGAGTTGGATTATCCCAGGAGGATCTTGCCAATAGAATGGGTATTAAGCGGGTTACTGTTTCCCAGATAGAAAATGGTCATCGTAAAATATGCACTGAAGAACTGATTAAACTATCTAGGATATTTAATATTACAACAGACGTTCTTCTTAATTTAGATGAAGACATTGAAGTCGTGCTGGAAAAAAGTAAGAAGCAAAAACCAAAGGTAAAAAACGAAATAAGAATCAGTGTTCCCCAAAAAAATATTGTAAAATTCAAGGAAGTGCTGCTTTATATCTTGGGGAAAGTTGGGTCAAAATCTAATATTGGCGAATCTGTCTTGTATAAGCTTCTTTACTTTATTGATTTTAACTATTATGAAAAATATGAAGAGCAACTGATTGGTGCTACCTATATTAAAAATCATTATGGACCTACTCCAAAAGAGTTTATCAAAATAGCAGAAGAGATGGAGGGAAAAGATTTGGTCAAGATACAAGACAAGTATTTTAAACATCCCCAAACCAAATACCTGCCACTCAGAGGTCCTGATTTATCTAAAATGAGTGCCCAAGAGCAAAGAGTGATTGATGATGTTTTAAATATACTTTCTGACATGAACGCTAAAAAAATTAGCGAATATTCTCATCAAGATGTCCCCTGGATGACTGCCGAAGAGGGGGATGTAATTAATTATGAATCTGTATTTTACCGCACCGCACCTTATTCAATGAGGGAGTATAGTGAAGAAGAAACTATTTAATGAAATACGTAGGCTTAATGAGTTCGATAGAGAGTTTAAGAAACTCCTAAAAAGATTTAAAACCCTTGATGAAGATTTAGATAATTTTATTAAATCCCAATTAAATCTTACTCATAAATTGAATATTATAGAGAAAAAAAACATTGTTAGAATATCAAATCTTAATATCGATAGTCCAAAGATTTATAAAGCTCGAAGATTTGCCTGTAAATCATTAAAGGGGAAAGGCGCCCGCAGCGGAATGCGGATTATCTATGCCTATTATAAAGAGAACGATATTATTGAGTTTATAGAAATCTATCATAAAGCTCAAAAAGCAAATGAGGATAGAGATAGAATTATAGAGCATTACAAAAACTAGTAGTTCTAATTATAAGATATAAGTTTTTCTAAATATTATAAGAGAAAAGAGGTGATAAAAAAATGAGCAAAGGTAGAGATCGTACTGTTTACCAAAGGAAAAATGGTGAATGGGCAAACAAAAGGAACGATGCAGGAAAAGCCTCTAGTCTTCATAATACTCAAAAAGAAGCAGAAAAAGCTGCAAAAAAAATGCTTAAGAATCAAGGTGGTGGAGAGCTTACTACTTCTGGTAGAAATGGTAAGTTTAATAGCAAAGATACTATCAAGCCAGGGAATGATCCGTGTCCACCAAAAGATACAGAGCACTAAATATTTTTATGCTGAATAAGGTAGGGAAGGGCAGGGGACGTAAAAAAATGCATATTGCCATGATTTAAAAGGGTTTATTATTTTTTCTTCTATTAACCGGACCATTTTGTGTTAGATTTGCCCAATGACGAATTTCGGCAATATTTTCTGCAACACATAGAGTTTGATATTCTTTATCGAACTTCTCGCGAAATTCTTTATTTTCCATTAATTTATCCATATAAGTTTTAGTTTTTTTCATGATAAAAAAGTTGCCATATGATTGCCATTTGACATTCATATGGCAATCATATATCATCAAAATAGATTTAAAGGTTCCACCCTGCTAATAAGAGACCAGGGGTCTCTTCGAAAGATA
>CAZHQQ010000083.1:0-1936 GCA_964534925.1 uncultured Candidatus Saccharibacteria bacterium
AGAGAAATGTTAGAAAAAATAGCTGAAAAATCAGAAATAGATATTCCTGATATTTTAATTGAAGAACAAAAGAAGAAATATTTGGAAAATATGAAAAGAGAAATTTCCGAAAAATTAAGCATGGACTTCAAAGATTATTTAGAAAAGATAAAAAAGACAGAAGAAGATATTCTGAAATCTTTTGAAGATCCCTCTAGAAGTCAAGTCAAAATCTCTCTTATTTTAAGAGAAATCCAGGAAAAAGAAAAAGTTGAAGTTTCAGAAGAAGAAGTTGAAGAAGAGATGAAAAAGGTTATGAAGGATTATCAAGGAAAAGAAGAAGACGTTGACCGTGAACAGCTTAGGGGATATACTAAAGAAGTAATCAAACAAGAAAAAACATTTAAATTGCTGGAACAATTTTAATCCCAATCTACTAATTTTATCCGAATTCTACTAATTATGACGAATTTGATACAGAAAGAACTTTCGTTTAAAGTTGTTGGAGTTCTATATAAGGTACACCAACAAGTTGGGAGATATGCCAAAGAAAGGCAATATGGAGATGTTTTAAATGAATTTTTCAAGAAAGAAAGGATAAAATTTATTAGAGAGCATCCTATAAAAATAGCCGACAGAAAATCGAATTTTGTAGACTTCCTAATTAATGATTGTCTATTACTTGACCTAAAAGCAAAACCATTTATCAGCAAAGAAGACTATTATCAGATGAGAAGATATTTAGACGCCGCTAACATTGAGTTAGGTTTAATTGCAAATTTTCGACAAAAGTATCTTAAACCAAAACGAGTCCTTAACCCAAACTATATTTTAAATTCGGAGCATTCGGATAATTAAAACATTTTGTCTCCATTCGGAGCATTCGGATAATTCGTAAATTAGGATTACACCTTTTGTCTCTATTCGGAGCATTCGGATAATTCGTAAATTAGGATTATTTTAAACCTATGACTGTGATACCAATGGTAGTTGAAAAAACTCAAAGAGGGGAGAGAGCGTATGATATTTACTCTCGTCTTTTAAAAGAAAGAATTGTCTTTCTTGCAGGACCAATAAATGATGTTGTTGCAAACTCTGTAATAGCCCAGCTTTTATTTCTTGCTTCTCAAGATTCAAAAAAAGACATCCAGATATATATTAATTCTCCGGGAGGTTCTGTGACTGCTGGTCTTGCGATATACGATACTATGCAGTATGTAAAATGTCCTATCTCAACAGTTTGTGTTGGAATGGGAGCTTCAATGGCTGCAACTCTTTTAGCTTCTGGAGCTAAGGGTAAAAGATTTGCATTACCTAATGCAGAGATTCTTTTACATCAAGTTGCAGGAGGAGTGACAGGCCAAGCAACTGAGATTGAGATCACAGCAAAACAAATTATTAAGATTAAAGATAAGTTGAATAAGATATTAGCCAAACACACAGGCCAACCTCTTTCCAAGGTTGAGAAAGACACTGACAGAGATTTTTATCTTTCCGCTGATGAGGCAAAAGATTACGGTCTTATTGATAAAGTTATAAAAGAAAAAAATAATATTTAGTTGTAAAAATATAAAGGCCTAATCTTTACAAATCACTACGATTATCTAATTTGACTTGTTCTCTTTTTTTGTTATATACTGAACGTATGAGAAAGCTTATGTTAGAAATTAAACTTCCCGTTTCTATTCTTCGGGAAGATAAAAAATATATTGCCTACACTCCTGTTTTAGACTTATCAACTTCTGGAAAAGATTACGAAGAGGCTAAAAGTCGGTTTGAAGAAATCGTTGATATTTTTTTTGAAGGACTTGTTAAAAAAGGTACATTGAGAGAAGTTCTACAGGATTTAGGATGGAAGCATGCGCGAACAAAATGGATTCCTCCAATAGTAATTTCCCAGGAATCTCAAACCGTTGAAGTTCCAATAAGTTAATATATGGCTCGCTTAACACCAATT
>CAZHQQ010000084.1:0-1866 GCA_964534925.1 uncultured Candidatus Saccharibacteria bacterium
TTTATTTGCCTATTTTTCAGAAGTTGTTAAAATGTAAGTGAGTCGGGAGTAGTGCTCACTAAAGACTTAGAGTGGAGAAAACCCTCCCGACTCATTTTTTAAAATTTCAGAAAGAATTTAAATATGGATGAAAGAAAAGATATTAGAAATTTTTTTCCAAGCGTAAGGGAAAATGTTAATCTGGCGGAATATACTACCTTTAAAATAGGAGGTCCAGCAGATTATTTTATTGAGATTAAAAATAAAGAAAGGTTAATCAAAGTTGTTCTTTGGGCAAGAGATAATAATCTGCCCTTTTTTATTTTATCTGGAGGAAGTAACCTTCTTATTTCTGACAGAGGATACAGGGGTCTCGTTATTAAGCTTGGCAAAGGGGAGGCTAATTTTAGAGAAGATAAAATTTTTTGTTTTGGTGGAAATCTTTTAAGCGAAATTTTCTCTCTTTCTTTTGAAAAGGGATTAAGCGGTCTTGAGTGGTCAGCTGGTATTCCTGGGAGTATTGGAGGAGCGGTTTTTGGAAATGCTGGGGCTTTCGGTTTTTCAATAGAAGACATCGTTTTAGAAATAGAAGCTTTAGATATTCAGAAAGGAGAAATAAAAAAGCTTAACAATAAAGATTGTTTTTTTAGTTACAGAAGTAGTATTTTCAAAGAAAATAATTTCGTGATTTTATCTGCGACTTTAATTTTAAAAAAGAAAAACAGAAAAGAGATTGAAGAAAAAAGAAATGAGTTTTTAAAAGAAAGAAAAAAGAAACAGCCTTTTGGTTTTTATTCTGCTGGTTCTATTTTTAAGAATAAAAAAGATGTTTCTGCTGGTTCATTAATAGATAAATGCGGGCTGAAAGGCAAGAGGGTTGGTGATGTTTTTGTTTCTGAAAAACACGCTAACTTTATTTCAAATTTAGGGAAAGGAAAAGGAAAAGAAGTTTTTAAACTGATAAGAATTATAAAAGAAAAAGTAAAAAAAAGATTTGAAATCGATCTTGAAGAAGAAATTATTTTACTTGGTGACTTTATGTCTTGACAATATCTTTTAAAGTGAAAAAATGAAATAATATTCATTAATAATTTTGTCTGTTCTAGAGCAGACAGGTAAACAGAGAAGGTCGGCTGTTTACTCCTCATCCTTAGATAAAAAAAATGGTAAAGAAAAAAAAGACAATAAAGAAGAAGGTGGTAAAGAAGAAAGTAATAAAAAAGAAAGTGGCAAAGAAGAGAGTAGTGAAGAAGACAGCAAAGAGAAAACCAGTAAAGAAAAAAACAACGAAGAAGAGAGTAGTGAAGAAAAAAATTGCTAAAAAGAAAACAACAAAGAAAAAAACAACGAAGAGAAAAAAGAAATAGTTTTTTTCCATAATCCTCCTCAAAATTAAACTGAGGAGGATTATTTATAAAATTATGAGAATTGACATAAAAGCAACAAATATAGAATTAAATGAAGCCCTGAAGGAATGGGTTGACAATAAAATAGGATCTCTCGAGAAATTTATTAAAGATGACGATAGAGAAGTAATGGCTAGAGTTGAGATAGGGAAAACTACCTCTCATCATTACAAAGGACCTTTTTTCAAAGCAGAATGTTTATTAGAAATTTCTGGAAAAAGTTTTAGAGCAGAATCTCAGAGAGAAGATTTGAGGATTGCTATTGTTGATGTAAAAAATGATCTTCAAGAGCAACTGACGGGAGGAAAAGGAAAATTTATTTCAAAACTGAGAAGAGGACAAAGGAAGTTAAAAAGATTATTTAGTTTTACTCCTGAGACTCAAAGTAACGAAAAGGGAAAAAGAATAAGAGACGAAGGAAGATAATAATCATTTAAACATTTAAACATCCTAACATCCTAACATCCTAACATCCTAACAT
>CAZHQQ010000085.1:0-1820 GCA_964534925.1 uncultured Candidatus Saccharibacteria bacterium
TTACTAAATCAGCCTCTCTCCATCCTAAAAATTTATAACTCATTGAAGCAAAACCCTGAGAAGCACTTTTAAGCTTGTCATAAAAATTTCTTGAAATAATTTCCCTTAAAGGAGTTTCATAGACAAGCTCCACTTTGTCAGAGCTTATATACCTTGTTTCAGAATAAGAAGACTGAATACTCCCTAAAAGCTTTAAAACGTTCCCTAAATAGCTCACAGGAGTCATAACCTTGAGATTTATCCATTCTTCCCAACTCTTTTCGATAGAAGCTGGATTATCCGGCCATTCGCTTGCGCTATGAAGAAAGCAATCCTTCCCCCCAATATTTAGCTTATAGAGAACAGAAGGAGTAGATAAAATCAAATCAAGCTTATATTCTCTCTTTAACCTTTCTGTAATAACTTCAGCATGAAGAAGCCCAAGGAAACCACATCTGAATCCCCTTCCTAATCCTGTTTTCATCTCTGGATTAACAGATAGGGATGCATCGTTTAAAACTAATTTTTCAAGGGCCCCCTTAAGAAATTTAAAATGATTAGGATCTCTGGGATAAACACTTAAAAAAACCATAGGTTCTGATTTTTTGTAACCGGGAAGAGGCAAAATATCTTTACCGACAGAGGCAAGAGTATCTCCTACTCTTACCTTACGAGCATCTTTAAAACCAGTCGCAACATATCCAATTTCTCCACAGGAAAGCACTTTCAGGGGAACCAACAGAGGAGAAAAGATACCAACTTCTTTTGTTTCTGATTTTTCTCCAACTTTTAAAAGATTTATACCTTGCCCTTCTTTAATTTCTCCTTCAAAAACTCTAACATATGCAATAACCCCTTTATAGAGATCATAATCTGAGTCAAAGATAAGAGAACGAAAAGATCCTTCTTTTATTTCGGGAGGAGGAATTTTTTCAATAACAGCACCCAGAACTTTTTCAACATTAGTTCCATCCTTAGCTGATATCCTTATTATTTCGTCAGCTTTAATATTTAAAAGATTACATATTTCTTTCTCAACTTTTTCGATTTCTGCCTGAGGAAGGTCAATTTTATTGATAACAGGAATTATAACTAGATTTTGATTGCGAGCCATCTCTAAATTACTAACTGTTTGGGCTTGGATTCCCTTGCTTGCATCAACCATTAAAATTGCTCCTTCAACTGCAGCTAAGGAACGAGAAACTTCGTAAGAAAAATCAGCATGTCCTGGAGTATCTATTAGATTTAAAACATATGGTTTAAGTTTAAAAGTATATTTCATCCTAACAGGCTTCATCTTAATCGTAATTCCTCTTTCTTTTTCAATATCCATCATATCTAAAAACTGAGCATGCATTTTCCCCTTTTCAATTGTTCCTGTCAATTCAAGAAAACGGTCAGCCAAAGTAGACTTCCCATGATCAATATGACTGATAATAACAAAATTTCTTAAATTATTAATATTCATTATCTTCTTCGGAAATATTTTTTTTAAATTGTTTTAAAACTGAATTTTTAATTGCTTTAATTTCTTCTGATCCCAATAAGGAAGTAGAAAACACATAGACAATTCCCCCGACTAGAAATGATGAAACAGCTTGGATTAAAACGGTAAGAAAAGTTTCTGTACCAAACAAAAGAGCGCTAACTTTTAAAGTGAAATAGGTAGAAAGAATAAGAAAAGCAGTTCCTGAAATCACCTTAAGAAAAGAAAGAAAGATTTCTCTTCCTCTAATCATCCCTAACTTTTTCTTAAGATTAAATAAAAGTAAAGAAGAATGTAAAACAGAAAAAATAGAGAGAGATAGAGGTAAGGCAATTATCTTAATATTTTCTATCCC
>CAZHQQ010000086.1:0-1819 GCA_964534925.1 uncultured Candidatus Saccharibacteria bacterium
ACTCTCTCTTTAATTTAACTGGATTTACTTTTTTATCTTTCAACTCTTTTTTATACCTTTCTATTTTTTTAAGTGGCATATTGGTAAAAAATTCAAAATAAGAAATTATCAAACTGTCAGAGATAGACATAACTTTACCAAACATTTCTTCGGGTTTATCTAAGAGCCAAATACAATTCCCAGAAGTTTTACTCATCGGGGCACCGTCTGTTCCTAAAGCCATAGGCAAGGTCATTACAAATTTCTCTTTATTGTTCATCTTTCTTTGAAGTTCTCTCCCAATTATCATATTAAACACTTGGTCCGTCCCTCCTAACTCTAAATCAACATCCATTACCACAGAGTCATAACCCTGCAAAAGAGGATAAAGGGTTTCGTGGGTCCAAACAGTTTTTCCTTCTCTAGCCCTCCTCTGGAAGCTTTCTCTCTGAAAAAGTTTAATAGCTGAGACGTTAGAAGCAATATTGATAATATCTTTTAACTTTAATTTTAAAAGCCAATCGCCATTGTATTTAATTTTAACCTTAGAGAAATCCAATACTCTTGAGGCTTGTTTCTCCCATGTTTTAATATTATTTTTAATTTCTCTTTCCGAAATTTTAACGCGAGCTTCTTTCCTTAAAGAGGGATCTCCCGCTAAGACAGTTCCTGTCCCAATAACTAAAATGGCTTCGTGCCCTAGGTCGGCAAACTCTTGAAGCTTCCTTAATGGAATAGTATGTCCCAAATGAAGATTTATTGCCGTAGGATCAATCCCAAGATAAAGCCTTATTTTCCTTTTTTTCATTAAATTAAAAAGGTTCTCCTTTTTAGGTAGAATTTCGGCGACCCTTCTGGTTAAAACTTCTTTAATTTTGTCCTCTTTTTTATTAACCTTCATATTCTTATATCTATCATTTATTGCGCTTATTTTCAATATAATAAATTGAAAATGACAGGAAGAAATGATAAAATCTTTAAAATAGATAAGAAATATTTGTTTATATGCCAGTCAGGAAATATAGAAGAAAGATATATAAAGAAAATGACAAGTTTGAAACTTTACTAAGAGTAATAAAACTTTTAGCAGTTCTTTTTTTACTTGGAATATTTATTCTTGTCTCTCTTTTTTTCTATTATGGAAAAAATCTTCCGAGACCAGAAAAATTTACCGAAAGACAACTCTTCCAACCAACTAAAATTTATGACAGAACAGGTGAGGTTCTTCTTTATCAAATATATGGAGAAGAAAAGAGAGAATGGGTAGATTTTGAAAAAATACCAAAACACCTCAAAGAAGCGGTTATCGCAACCGAAGACAGTCACTTCTATGCTCACTTCGGGATAGACATAAGAGGCTTGATTAGAGCGATAATGATAGACCTCAGCTTACAACAACCGGCCCAAGGCGGATCAACTATAACTCAGCAATTAATTCGTTCCTCTTTTTTAAGCAACACGAAAACGGTAGAGAGAAAAATAAAAGAAATTATTTTAACTTTAGATTTGGAAAGGAAGTTCTCTAAAGATGATATATTGGAATTTTATTTAAACCAAATACCCTTAGGAGAAAATTGTTATGGGGTTCAAACAGCATCAAAAACATATTTCGGAAAACCTGTTTCTGAAATTTCCATAACAGAAGCAGCTACGCTTGCCTCGTTAATAAAGGCTCCTAGTTATTTATCTCCTTATGGAAATCACCTTGAAGATTTACTTGGCAGAAAGGATTACGTTCTTAGAAGAATGACCGAAGAGGGATATGTCGATAGTGAGAGACTAGATACATTACAAAAAGAAAATATTATCTTTGTTCCTGGAAATGAAATTAATATAATTA
>CAZHQQ010000087.1:0-1735 GCA_964534925.1 uncultured Candidatus Saccharibacteria bacterium
ATTTGTTCTGGTAAATATTCTGTTAAAATTTCTAATTCTTTTTTTTCTTGATCAGCTAAATCCTGACGATTACCTTTTTCGTATTGTCCAATTGAATCTTTCCTTTTTTTTGCCTCACTAGAAATCACATCTAAAATTTCTTCATCTTTTAATTCACTCATCTCGTCTAATTTACTTTCTTCTTCGCCTTCTTTCATTAATTTACTTCTTTTTTCTTTTTCTTTATTTAAAACAGACGCCATAACCATACGTAAGACTGAAAGCTCTTCTATCTTTTTTTCTTTCATAGCGATTTTAATATTTGATTGTATTGTATTTTTTATAGACATTTATTTACGCCTTCCCCATTTTGGTTCTTCCTCCAAAAGACCCATTTTCCTTAATTTTTCTTTTTCATCAACTATTTTAACTCTTCTTAAAGCACTGCTTCTGCGCTCTCCTTTACTCTTGTCTTTTTCTAAAAATCTTGATTTACGAGCACGAATCAAAACACCGCTTTGTTGAATTCTTCTTGAAAAGCGTCTTAACAAACTACGAGTTGTCTCTCCTGTCTTCTTTTTGACTTCAATAGCCACATGATTCACCTCCTTTTTTTTTAATAATTAATATCATCTCTTATTTTTGATTTTTTTATTATCTCAAAAGCTTCTTCAGCAGAATCAACTAAATAATACAGATCATCATCTTCTTTATCAATAAATTTAGAATGTTGATAAACCGTTTCTTTAATCCATTTAGAAAGAGGACCCCAATAATCACTGCCTACACAAACTATTGGAATATATTGAGGCATCTTTTTTGTCTGAATTAAAGTTAAAATTTCAAAAAATTCATCTAATGTACCAAATCCTCCTGGAAAAAAAACATAGGCTTGAGCTGAATAAGAAAGCATCATCTTCCTAGTAAAAAAATAATGGAAACCCATTGCTTTTTTAATATAATCATTAATTCTTTGTTCGTATTTCAATTGAATATTCAAACCAACTGAATCTCCTTTCTTTGATTCGTAGGCGCCACGATTAGCTGCTTCCATAATTCCAGGACCTCCACCCGAGAATACAGCGAAATCTTCATCAGCTAACATCTTAGCAAGTTTTCTAGCTTCTTGATAATCAGAATTAGAAGGCAAGGTTCTAGCTGAACCAAAAAAAGTAACTGACTTTTTAAAATCACTTAAAAATTCAAAACCATCAACAAATTCAGCCATTATCCTAAAGATACGCCACTGAACTGATTCCTTAAAATCATTTCTTTCTTTTAAGTTTTCGTTTTTAGCGATTTCAGGAAGTTTTGATGCTGGGACTAAGATTTTGCTTCTTAATTTTTTTTGATCTTTAGTCATACTTTTAATTAAGTTTACTATCTTTATTACCTTTTGTCAAAGTGATTGATTGATTTAATTCTGGGACAACAGAGTTTAATCCTAAATCATTAATTATTTTATCAGACAAAATTTGAGATGGTCTTTCTTCGCCATGACAAACAAAAATTTTTTTAAGCTGAGATGATTTTTTAGATATATTATCTATCCATTTAAGAAATCTTAACAGATTAGGTGATGCAAGAGATAATGTTGATATTTATTATAGTGTTGAAGAATTCATTGAATTTTGGAAAAAGTCTGTTGATTATATAATTCAAAAGAATATTGAGGGTATTAATATTAAAGAAAGAAAAGCATTAATAATTCTTCAAAAGATATTTGGTAAGGAACCTAATTATTTGGATTTAAGAA
>CAZHQQ010000088.1:0-1589 GCA_964534925.1 uncultured Candidatus Saccharibacteria bacterium
GCTTCGTCAAAAAAACCATTTTTGTAAAAAGAAAACTGATCATTAAGATTAACAGTTTTCTTTATGGTTTGTTTATTTTATTTTTAGGATTAACTTTTATTATTATGTATTTTTGAAAATAATTCTCTTTGGTTTCTTGTCATAGCTTCTCTCGAAAAGTTTTCTAAGATAAATTTCTTAGCATTTTTCACCAATTTTTCTCTTCTCTTGGTGTTCTTGAGAATATCAAAAACTGCATCTAAGAAATCAGATTGATTTTTGACTGATGCAAGTGTTTTCCTAGGATAAACGTCTGGTATGATTTGAGATTCTAAAGCAATGACAGGTATTTCTGCCATCATCGCTTCCCCAATAACGAGTCCCTGCGTATCTGTCTTAGAAGCAAAGACAAAAGCATCAGCTCCCCCATATGATTTTTCAACTTTTTCTTTAGAGATAGGTCCTGCAAAAATAACTCTATCTGATATTTTTAATTTTTCAGCCAAAGATTTAAATTGATCTACCTCTCCTGGCCCTATAAGCAATAGGTATAAATCTTTACTTTTATCTTTAACCTTCTTCATTATCTTTAGAAGTGCATCTATATTCTTTTCTTTACATACTCTCCCAACAGAAATTAAGATTTTAGAACCTAGAGGAATATTAAATTCTTTATGTAATTCTTTTTTAGTAAAATACTTGCCAATTTCTTCTATGCCTGTTGGAATAGCATATATTGGTTTTGTAACATTGTAACTCCTTAATTTCTTTTCAATAATCTTACTTGGAGTAATAACAACATCCATCTTATTACATACGGATCTTGATCTTCTCTTCATTAGATTGGCCCCAATCTCTCCTCCATATATTCTTCCGTATGCCTCAACTAAAGTATGATAAGTGAGTACTTTTGATGCTTTTGATTTAAGCATATTCAATTCAAAGGCATTGGGAGCCCAAGTTAAAGTATGAAGCCAACATACGTCTGGATTAAACTTTTTTATAATTTTTTGGATATGAAAAAAAGCTGTAGCGCCAAAGGTTCTTTCGTCCTTGCCAATTAAAGAGCCAAGGGTTTTAGTCATATAAGAAGATGGTACTGGATAATGTTCAGGCCTATGTTTTCCTTTCTCATATCTTGGAGCAACAACAATAACTTCATCGCCTTTTGCGACAAGGCCATCAACAGTTGCGTCTATTGAAACAGTTACGCCATTAAGTAAAGGATAAGTCAGTGAACAAATTAATATTTTCATAGATTATGTTATTAATATTTTTTACATGCCAAAGCCTGGCATTTGAGACATTTTTTTAGCGACAACCATTTGAATTTTTTTCATAGCATCGTTAATGCATTCTTTAATAATTTTTTCTTGCTCTTCTTTTTCTAGGTCAGGATTAAGATTAATTTCTTCAATTTCCATTTTACCGTTGATAACTACCCTGATCCCTTCTTTTTCAACTTCTTCTTTTTCTCCCGCAAGAGAATCTCTTAACTCTTTGAGTTCTTTTAATTGTTTTAATTTATCAAACATACTTATATTGTACAGAATTAAAATTAAATTTCAATTGATAAAAAATTACAATTAAAAAATCGCCTTTCCGTCATC
>CAZHQQ010000089.1:0-1567 GCA_964534925.1 uncultured Candidatus Saccharibacteria bacterium
CCCTATTTCTCCTTGGCTGTCACTAGAAAACTTTTGAGGAATATCTTCACTTTCCGAGAAGCCTATTCCTCAAAAGTTTTCTAGTGACAGCCAAGGAGAAATAGGGATTACTCTTTTGGCTACTGGAATGGAAAAAGAACTTAAAGAGAAAAAGAAAAAGAAGTTAAAGACGAAACATCCTTTGGTCAAAATAGACGAGAAGTTAAAGGGAGAACCTGAGAAGAAGAAAAAAATAAAAAAGATAAAAAAGAAGAAAAAGAAGAAAGTTTTAATAAAGAAGAAGGTTTTAATAAAAGAAGTTGAGAAAAAAGAAGAAGATGATGAATATTCTTCAGGAAAGAAGAATGTGAGGAGAAATGCTATTGCGGTAAAAAAAGATGTTGAAAAAGCTGAAAAAGAAATATTAAAAGAGGAAGAGAGGTGGGACCTGCCTGCTTTTTTAAGAAGGAAATAACATGGATAAAAATTATGATTTAGTGATAATAGGAGGGGGACCAGCAGGTATGAGTGCTGGTATTTATGCTGTACGTCAAGATATAAAGACTATGCTTATTACAAAAGATTTTGGAGGGCAAATTGCGAAAAAGGCAGTAAGGATTGAAAATTATCTTGGCCTTAATAAAATTACAGGGATAGATTTGATAAATAAATTCAAAAATCATCTAAAAAGTTTTCCAATTGAATTTGAATATGGTTCTGTAAAAAAAATAGAAAAAAAAGGAGATATTTTTTTAATAAGTATTGGCAAAAAGAAATTAATCTCAAAGTCGGTAATTATTACTTCTGGCGCCGACCCAAGACCTTTAGAAGTTCCAGGTGAAAAAAAATATATAGGTAAAGGAGTAAGTTATTGTACTGTTTGTGATGGTCCTCTTTATAAAGACAAGGTAATTGCTATTATTGGAGGAGGAAATTCAGGACTTGAATCTGCTTTGTTTATGTCTAAGTTTGCCAAAAAGATATATATCTTGGAGTATGGAGAAAAATTAGGAGCCGATAGAGTCACTAAAGATAAAGTTTTTAAAGAAAAAAATATTGAAATTATCTGTTCAGCTGAAATTAAAAAAATAAAAGGAGAGAAGTTTGTTAACTCAATTGTATGGAAAGATAGAAAGAATAATAGAGAGAAAACAGCTGAAGTTGATGGAATCTTTGTTGAAGTAGGTCATCAACCCGCTACCTCTTTTGTCAAAAATCTTGTTGATTTTTCAAAAAGAGACGAGATTAAAATTAACCATAATACTTGTCAGACCAAAACGCCGGGTCTTTTTGCGGCTGGAGATGTTACCGATGTAAAATATAAACAAATAATAATTGCTGCTGGCGAAGGAGCTAAAGCTTCTCTTTCCGTGAGTAAGTATCTAAGTAATAGAAATAATTAAAATGATAAGAAAAAGTAAAATAAAATCTATTTTTGCAAGAGAGATAATAGATTCTAGGGGGAACCCTACCGTTGAAGTTGATTTAAAAACGGATTTAGGTATTTTTACTTCTTCTGTTCCTTCGGGCGCTTCTACTGGGAAAAATGAAGCAAAAGAATTAAGAGATGGAGGAAAAAGATATAATG
>CAZHQQ010000090.1:0-1539 GCA_964534925.1 uncultured Candidatus Saccharibacteria bacterium
ATTTGATTGATGTTTTGATCGTATATTTTACCGAATTCTTTTTTATGGTTAAACATTTTGTTAGGACAAGCTAGGACACTGTTAATAATCTGTTAGGAAGCTGTTAGGACAAAGATAAGTTATTAGGACATTTACTAGGACAATGTTTGTCCTAACAACTATTCTAACATCTTATAAAAAATCTTATTAGACTTGCCCACCCTTTCAATAATTCCCATTTCTGAAAGTCTTCCTAGGTCTCTTCTTAATGTTCTTTTGGTGACCTCGTCAAAAGAATTAAGAATATCACCGGGTTGAGCAGTTTTCTTATCTTTAAGAATTCTTACTATCTTTTGTTGCCTTGAAGTTAAAGAATGATTTTTCTCATTCCCATCAAAAAGATTATTTTCAAGAGATTCTTCTGGGCTTTTCTTTAAAATCTCTTTAGAACCAGAGTTTTCTAATTTTTCTTCTAAATAATCCTTGATTTTACCATATTCTCTTTCTAGAACTAAAAAATTCCTGGAATCAGCCATTTCTTGAGATTCGGCCAAATTCAGAAATTCCTCAATAATTTCAATATCTTTAATCATTAACAGAGCCAAATCTTCAATTTTTTTGATACCAGGATTTGGAGAAGAGATCATTAGGTCAGCAAAAACCTTCAAGGACCTTTTTCTTATTTCAAACCTCAAAGGCTCTTCTTTTGGGAAAAGCTCTGTAACTTCATAAACTGCATTTATTAAATTAAAAAAATACTCCTTATCCATTTTTTTCTGAGCATCTACCTTCGGAAAGTGAATATTTCAATCTTACTTCTTCTATACCCTACAATAAAAGGCATTTCTTTTCAATAGTAAAGGGAGAATTCTCTTGATTGAAAATTCTCCCTTAAAATTAGACGGTGAATATTTTATTAATTTCGCTCCATGAATTAACTCTACTATCACAATCACATTTTTGATTGTAATCATGATTGATTAAAATTACTTTACAAATTTTATTTAGTTCACTCGCGACATCAGGATTGTCCTCAATTGCAATATCAATTTTTTCTGCTTTTGCAACTAATAATTTTCTTGATGCTGCATTACTTCTTGGAACAAAATACACAGGCCCCAAAGGAACTTCGTTTTTCCCTAGAGAATACAGAGTTACATTTCTTAAATGTGTAGGTCTAGCAGTCCAATAAATAAAATGGTCTCCTCTCTCTTTTAGTTCTTCTAAGAAGTATTTCGCTTCACTTGACATCACTAGAGCGTTATAAAGACGTTCGCGATTAAGTGTTCTTATTATCCATTTTCCTTTTTCCGAGTTTCTATACTCATCACTCGTCTTTAAAGCCTTCCAGTCTATATTAGGACCAAACATCCTCAAAAATACACTCTCTATGGTCTCATAAGTCGGAAATAATGTTCCATCTAGATCTATTGCAATATTGATTTTAAACACTTCCTTTCTTTCTAAGATTTTAAAATTAATATCTTCTTTCTAATAATATAGATCTAATTTCTTTCCACGTACTAACTCTTTGACCAAAATGACATCCTTTGTTGCGAT